>JBGTJY010000484.1:0-4042 GCA_041744855.1 Candidatus Hydrogenedentales bacterium | reverse complement strand
GAGCAGCGATTCAACTCCGCTGGGCCGATCGTTGTCCGCGCGCCGCGATTTGTAGAGCCACGCCCCGCCGATCGCGGCGCACACGAGGACGAGCGCCACCCCG
Source organism: Candidatus Hydrogenedentales bacterium (assembly GCA_041744855.1). Taxonomy (GTDB): domain Bacteria; phylum Hydrogenedentota; class Hydrogenedentia; order Hydrogenedentales; genus JBGTJY01. The sequence continues at coordinate 3,939 of JBGTJY010000484.1, read as the reverse complement.
ACGGCGCCAACGCCGAGATAATTTCGCGATCCGCTTTTCGCCGCCGGCATAGTCGTATTCGCTCCGGCGACATAATAGCAGGCCTCTGCCGCGGGTTCGTGATGCCAATGCTCATTTTGCGCGTGTTTTCACGCGTCGGGTAAACTCTCGCGCAATCTAATTTATTCTTGAAGTTATTCTGAAACGCGACTACCAGTCATTCTGAGCGCCAGCGAAGAATCACCGTCGGAGCAGAACCTCAGGAAATCGCGCCAATGAAGATTCTTCGCTGGCGCTCAGAATGACTGGCCTGAGGTTTCGGGATAGCGTCTTGTCTGATTCCCCTGCCGCGTGGGTTCCATTACCCGGTAAATTCGTTGGAGCTTTCCAGATGTCCGATCCCATTCAACGCGTGACGCCGCAAACGTTGAAGGGATTTCAGGACCTCCTTCCGTCCGACCTGATCGTTCGCAGAAACGTCGTCCGAAAGATAGAAGCCGTCTTCGAGCGTTACGGATTCGTTCCCCTGGATACGCCCGCGCTCGAGTATCTGGAAACGTTGCTAGGCACCGGCGGCGAAGGCACAAACAAAGAACTGTTCCGCCTCGAAAGCCCGGAAGGCGAGGCGATCGCCCTGCGATTCGATTTGACTGTGCCGTTCGCGCGCCTCCTCGCGCAATACCCCGACAAACTCAAGCCCCCGTTTCGCCGCTACGCAATCGGCCCCGTGTGGCGCGCGGATAAGCCGGGACCCGGCCGTTTCCGTCAAATCACGCAATTCGATATCGACGCCGCAGGTTAGGAATCCGCCGCGGTCGACGCGGAAATCATTTCGGTCATGTGCGAGGTGATGGCTGCGCTGGGCGCGAGCGAGTATCAAGCCCTCATCAACAACCGCAGGCTATTCGACGCGCTTCTCGAAGGTTGTGGCATTTCTAACGAAGCGAAACAGAAGCATGTGCTGCGCGTGATCGACAAGCTCGCCAAGGTCGGCGAACACAACGTGCGGCTCGAGCTTGGTCCAGGCCGCATCGACGAATCGGGCGATCCGATTCCCGGCGTGCGGCTGGAATCGTCCACGATCGATCGCGTGCTCGCCTTCATCGCCGCGCGCGCGGAAACGCGTTCCGAGACCGTCAACCTAATCGCGAATTCCCTGCCCGAAAGTGAAGCCGCTCAAGCCGCGTTAGCCGAAATGACCGAACTAGCCGATGCGCTCGACGCGCTCGGCGTCGACGAACAGCGCGCGCGGTTCGATCCCAGCCTCGCGCGCGGACTCGACTACTACACCGGCCCCGTTTTCGAAATGGTTATTCCAAGCGCCCCGCAATTCGGCTCGCTCATGGGCGGCGGCCGCTACAACCAACTCGTCGAACGCTTCTCCGATCGCGCGATTCCGTGCACGGGAATGTCGGTGGGCCTCGATCGACTGATCGCGGCGCTGACGCATCTCGGCGTAACGCAATCAGAACAGACCACAGTCGATGCGCTCGTCGTGACGCTCGGCAAACTGCCCGCGTCGGAAGCGTTGCGCGTCGCCGCCGAATTGCGCGCCGCGGGCATTCGCACGGAAGTCTACTTCGGCAAGAAGAATCGCCTGGGCGATCAGCTCTCGCATGCGGACCGCTATGCGATCCCGGTCGCGGTGATTCTCGGCGAAGACGAACTCGCCCGCGGCGAAGTCTCGATCAAAGACCTCGCGAAGGGCAAAGATGCGCGCACGGATATCGGCGATCGCGAAGAATATAGGAAGGCGGGAAAGACGGCGCAAATTACGGTGCCGAGAGAGCGCCTGATTGAACACGTCAGCGCGCTTTTGAGAGCAGGAAACGGGTCTTGAGCATTTGGGCTTGGAGTGCAAGCGCAAGCAAACGCATTCGGCTCTCTCTCGACAGTGTCTCCGCTACGTCGTCCTTCCCGCCAGGGCAGGTTTGTTGAGCTTGTTCAGATAACCGCGAAGCGCTGTTCCATCGCGCTCACGAGTTGCACATGGCCCAGCATCCGCGCGATGCGTTTCGGCGTAACCCCGCCGGCGTAATAATCCCGCGCGTCGACATTGGCTCCATGGCGCAACAGTACCTCGACCATCTCGTACGATCCCGTCAGCGTCGCCCAGTGCAGCGGCGTCATGCCGATGGTGTCGGCGACATTGACCCCCGCGCCGCATTCGAGCAATTCAGTCGCGGCTTCGAGATTTCCCAGGCGCACGGCTTTATGCAGCGCCGTTTCGCCTTGGCTATCGGTCTCATCCACGTCAGCGCCTTGCTGCACCAACTCGCCGATGACATCCTGGAATCCCCAACACGCCGCGCGGTGAAGCTCCGGCAATGTGTTGAAGGTATCGAGGCGATCGTGTTGTTCCTGAATCAGCATCAGATTGGCAACGTCGGGGCGGCCCGAGCGAGATGCGCGGGTCAACGGTGTGTAGCCCGCGTCGTCGAGATTGTGAACCCAATTGAGTTTCATCTTCCGTACCCTCCGTCCTGCGAGACTCTTCGCCGGTGAAACGGCGCGGAATCGTTAATGCATTTCGGATGCCAATGCACGGAATCGGCGAGTGCAGAGATTTTTAACCATTAACCCGTTGAAACAACCCCCTTTGGCGATATTTTCGATCACCGTACCTACAGCACTTTCGTTTGGACTGCTGCCGAATAGCTGCCGAATCCGTCAAACTCCGTCGATTTGGCAAGTGTGGCACGGCCATCCTGGCCGTAGAGGATGCGGTGCAGTACTACGAATGGGGCGTTGCCGGGCGCTACGCCGAGTGGCTAGTCTAATGTGAACCAATAAGGCTTGACACGGCATATCGGAACTCGCTTGCCGCTTCCGTCGCAAGAAAGAGAGGCCCGGCGAATCGAACCTGTCTATTTAAATCTATCATGATCACGTAGGGTACATAAGTTACGTCAAAGCGCGCCCCGATCGATTTCTCCGAATCGGCGGCAACAGGTACATCCAGGCCAATTTGTTGCTTGTAAGTCTCTGCGGCTTCTATTGAAAGCCCCCACCCCACAGCGGTCAAATCAATACGATTCTTCCAGTCATACTTTGCATACCCCTGTAGTCTTTTAAGTTCCGACTCACAAGGAACGCACATGTCACTAAAGAAGTAAAGTACAATAGGACGATCAATAGAGCTAAGGCTCACAGGCGGGGAATCGATCCGGGGAATCGTTAAAGCGCTGTCAAGTGTAACCCCTAAAATTGGTTGCTGGTCTGAGACCTTCATCCAATAGCCGGACTCATAGTCAAAAACACAACGAAGTTGGTCTTTCGATTCGTCGAACCGGAAGCCCTGAACCCAATTCCCGCTCGAATCCTTCACACTCACCCAATTATTATCTTCGAGCAGAACCCGTACAGTTCGCTCGTTGTCGGTATACGTTGTCCAACAGTCAATTGTGCCGTTGCCATCGATATCGTCATATTGTTGAGTGGTATCATTCACTGTGAAACGAAGAGTCTGGACGTCAATTTTGCCATCCAGGTACAAGTCGTGTTTCACGAAATCGACATTCTTATCTAAGACGATTCCCACTGTATTTGGGACCCCGCCGCCGACCGTGTCTCGCAACTGATAGTACAACTCGAATTGCTCATCTTGGCGTATGAAACCGGACCAGGTATCGATACTTCCATTCTCATTGGCGCTCCATGGTGTAAGAGGTGTACTAGATATCGCTTCACTTCGCAGGAGGTCAGCGCGAATTCGGTCTTTGGAAAACTCAGCTGCTAGTGTGCCGAGAACAATGGCAAAAAGTATCAATAGGAGGCCAGAGAGTTTAGGAGTACGAACTTTGATTCGCATCAGACGCTACGGTATCGGTTCCCAAGTGCCCGTCTCGGGATTGAAACACAGAGTCTCGTGAGGATCGGGGCCAAAGTTTCCGTCCAATTAATTGTTTAGTCTGTCCGCATATGGTAGTACGAAAGCGAGTCCCTCTCCCGCCGCTTGCG
>JBGTJY010000483.1:0-4026 GCA_041744855.1 Candidatus Hydrogenedentales bacterium | reverse complement strand
ATCGCCGCCGCGTCGTCGCCTTTCAATGCCTCGCGCGTCTTCTCGATTGCCGCTTCCAAATCTTCCTTGTCACGGGCCGAGAGCGTCGAGCCGTGTTCTTTCAACATCTTCTCCGTGCTATACACCAGAGCATCCGCATTGTTGCGCGCTTCCACGAGCTTGCGCCGCTCCTGGTCTTCTGTCGCATGCGATTCGGCGTCTTTCACCATCTTCTGCACGTCGGCTTCGCTCAAGCCGCTCGAAGACGTAATCGTGATCTTCTGCTGCTTGCCCGAGCCGAGGTCTTTCGCCGTCACGTTTACGATGCCGTTCGCATCGATGTCGAATGCGACTTCGATCTGCGGTAACCCACGCGGCGCGGCCGGAATTCCATCCAGATTGAAGTGGCCCAGCGTACGGTAGTCCGCCGCCATCTCGCGCGCGCCTTGGAGCACGTGAACGGTCACTGCGGTCTGGTTGTCCGCCGCCGTCGAGAATACTTGCTTCTTCGTCACCGGGATCGTCGTGTTGCGTTCGATCAACTTCGTCGTCACGCCGCCGAGCGTCTCGAGGCCAAGCGACAACGGCGTCACGTCGAGCAACAGCACGTCTTTCACTTCGCCCGACAACACGCCCGCCTGCACGGCCGCGCCAATCGCGACGACCTCGTCCGGGTTCACCCCGCGATGCGGCTCTTTGCCGAACATCTTTTTCGCAAGCTCGCCGACCGCCGGCATGCGCGTCATACCGCCGACGAGGATCACCTCATCGATGTCGGATTCCTTGAGCCGCGCGTCTTTCAACGCCTGCCGGCAAGGCTCCGTCGTGCGGTTGAGCAATTCTTCGGTCAACTGTTCGAGCTTCGCGCGCGTCAATTTGTAGTTCATGTGTTTCGGACCCGACGCATCCGCCGTGATGAACGGTAGATTGATGTCGGTCTGCATGCTCGTCGAAAGTTCGCACTTGGCCTTTTCCGCCGCTTCCTTCAAGCGCTGCAGCGCCATCGGATCTTTGCGCAGATCGATCCCCTGTTCTTTCTTGAATTCGTCGGCCAGCCAATCGATCACACGCTGGTCGAAGTCGTCACCGCCGAGATGCGTGTCGCCGCTCGTGCTCAACACTTCGAAACTGTCGTCGCCGATCGAGAGCACGGACACGTCGAACGTGCCGCCGCCCAAGTCGAACACGACGATCTTCTCGTCTTTTTTCTTGTCGAGGCCGTACGCCAGCGCGGCCGCCGTCGGCTCGTTGATGATGCGCAACACTTCGAGGCCCGCAATCTTGCCGGCGTCTTTCGTCGCCTGGCGCTGCGAGTCATTGAAGTACGCCGGCACCGTAATCACCGCCTGCGTCACTTTCTCGCCGAGATACGACTCCGCGTCGTCCTTCAGCTTCTTCAGAATCATTGCCGAAATCTCAGGCGGACGATACGACTTCCCGCCGACATCCACTTGCGTATCGCCGGACTTCGACGCCGTCACCTTGTACGGCACCAATTTCAGCTCGCTGGAAACCTCGTCATACCGGCGGCCCATAAAGCGCTTGATGGAAAACACGGTGTTCTGGGGATTCGTCACCGCCTGGCGTTTGGCCGCGGCCCCTACGAGGCGTTCGTTGTCCTTTGTAAACGCGACCACGGACGGCGTCGTCCGGCTACCCTCCGCATTCGGGATAACTTCCGGCTCGCCACCTTCCAGAACGGCTACGACCGAGTTGGTCGTACCCAAGTCGATACCAATGACCTTTGCCATGATTCTTCTCCCTTCAAATGAAAACATCGTTTGAGTTCCGAGCCTGGTCAGCGCTCAAACCGATTGGGAAAACGCAATGCCCATGCCATGAAATTCGGTCCGGTCAAACCGAATTCCGCCCGATACAAATGTCTATGACGCAAAGGCTTAGCTATATCACCTAAAACCTCTTGTTCTCTCGGCTCAAGATTGATGCTCTATTTTGCAACGTAGGAAAATGCACAGGTCACGATTCGAAACATAGAAGCTTGACATTTCGGGTGTGATTCCCTATCCCAATTCGGGATTATCGCGTTATAATGGATATGCGGAGCTTCAGGGGTGATGCTTCGTTGGTTGGGGGGTATTGATGTGAGGGCCCGAACGAGTAATCTCGTGACCGCGCAACTCCTACGGGTGGTAGAGAATGTTCCAAAATAGCACCCAACGAGGTACCTTTCTTGATTTTTCTTACCAGCAATGGTATTCTGGCCAAACCTTAGTACAATATTTTGTTGCGCGATATTCTAATTTCTGTTACACTTGGCAACTGAGAAGCCGCCGATGCCGCGTTGGGGCTTCCAAGGGGTGGGAGTCGTGTCCGTCGCATGCCTGTGCGACTGCCACGCAATGGGACCGTGGAGGGAGCGGGTCGGTGCTCGGATCAGGAGCCTACCGCAAGCGAGAAATCGCTGGGGCCGTTATACTTGCAGCGACGGTATTTCTCTTTCTAGCGCTCGCGACCGATGGCTTTCAAGGTGAAAACCGCCGCTCGATTTCAGACCTCTCTTCTGTCCCGAATGACATGGGTCCCGCCGGGGCGGTAGTCGCAGGGTTGCTCTATATACTCGTCGGCCAGGCTGCGCACGCCGTCTACTTTATTACCTGCATCTGGGGCGTCATGCTGCTTTGCCATCGCCCCCTTGACCGCATGGCCTCGCGTCTCGCGGGCATTCTACTCCTGACCGCATCCGTCGCGGGCCTCATCCACACCGACTTCGCCCAAGAGGCCGACCCGTATCCCGGCGGCGCGAGGGGCTCGTTCGTGGCCCAACTCGTCGTCCCCAGTTTCGGCCTCATCGGGTCGAATGTAATCACAATCACGCTCGCGTTTATCGGCGTGCTGCTGGCCACCGAATTCCTGCTCGTGCGCATGGCCTACGGCGGCATGAACGGCCTCGGCCTGACGATTCACGCACTCGGTGAAACGCGCTACCACTTCGATCGTATTTTCCGGCGCTACCGGCTGCGTCACGCCGAACGCAAGAGTATTCGAGACGAACGCAAACGCGAAGCCGACGAAGAACGCGAGAAGCTCGCGGAACTCATGAACTTCGTCGAAGACGTCGTCGAGAAAGAACGCGCCGAGGCGACCGACCTGTCGCGCATGCGAGTTCTCTCCGACCAGAAAACCCAGCGCTCCGACCAAGAAGCCGAACGCTCCAAACGGGACAAGGCAAAGGTTGGAAAAGACAAGGGTGAAAAAGAGAAGGCCGAACGCGATCTCGCGTTTCCCGTCATCGTTTCACGGACGAATTTTCAGGAAGCCGCCGTTCCCGAATTTGAAGAAGCACCGGTCCAGATCGAATGGGTCGATGGCGAAAAGTTTGTCTACGACGCGGACCCCGCGGAACCGTCGGGACTCGATCCCGCGCCCGTGCGCGTCGCGACGAAGCCGAGCAGAATTGGCGCGGCGTTGCGCCGCCGTTCGTACGACGACGAACTGCCGCCGGACTATCAGTATCCAAAACGATACACGCTGCCCCCGCTCGATCTGTTGGATGAACCCGAGCCTTTCGAATGCGGCGACCTGACGGTATCGCTCAAGAGCCAGGCCCTGCTCCTCGAGGAAACGCTGCAAACGTTCGGCATCGAAGCACGCGTCACCGATATTACCCGCGGCCCGACCATTACGCGTTTCGAACTCGAGCCGGCGCCCGGCATTAAGGTCGCCCGGTTCATGTCGCTCGCCGATGATCTCGCGTTGGCGCTCAAGGCCCACCGCGTTCGCGTTGAAGCGCCGATCCCCGGCAAGGGCCGCGTCGGCATCGAAGTGCCCAACGAGAAGCGCGAAGACGTCGTCATTCGCGATCTGCTCGAATCCAAAATCATCAAGCGACACAACGGCAAATTGACGCTCGCGCTCGGCAAAGACATCAGCGGCGAAGTCACGGCCGCCGACCTTACGGCGATGCCGCACCTGCTCGTTGCGGGCGCGACCGGCGCGGGCAAGACGGTCTGTGTGAAGACGGAACTCGCGAGCTTGCTCTTCATGAAGTCGCCCGACGAATTGCAGCTCATCCTCATCGACCCGAAA
>JBGTJY010000482.1:0-1662 GCA_041744855.1 Candidatus Hydrogenedentales bacterium | reverse complement strand
GCGGCCCGTCGTCTCGGGTGTGAATCCGTATAAATGCCGGCCAATTTGCTGGATTCAATCTGTGCGTCAATCAATCCGTCCTTGAGCCTTTGCAGGGAAGGTTGGCTCGTCAATAAATCCGTCCCGCTGACCAACAGCCGGCGCGGATCCTGGGTTCCGGCGACGAGCAGGTTATACAGCGATTCTTGACGTTCGAGTTCCAACTGCGCGACCTGCACTTCGCGAGCGACCTCTTCCATCGTGCGACGGCTGGTGCCGTCGCCGGAGATGGTGTCATTGAGATTGCGAAGTTCGCCGAGGTCCGACCCGAAAGACATTTCCACTTCCCGCATTCGGGCGGCTGCGTCATCGAGTTGTTGCCTCGCCAAATCACGGGCATGAGTCAGTTCCACGATGATGCTTTCGGCGCGGACCCTTCGGACGGTTCGCAGATGCTCCGTCAGGCTATCGAATACGGCCTCGCAGAAAGCGATCGCGCGCTCGTTGGAGTTGCCTTGGACGGTCAAGTAAACCAGATCACTCGTTCCGAATTCGCTGCCCTGTCCGGCGACGACGTTGACACCCTTGCTGGCGACGGAGTCGACCACGGACGTTGTCGGCCACGTCGGATCGCTGCCACCCTCGGGAGGCCCGATTTGCTTGAGTGCTGCCGCCACGACTTCGGGATTGCGGGCCAGTTCCAAAATGGTTTCCTGTGCCGCTTTGAGTTCGGTTTGACTGCTGAATCTTCCCATCCGGTCGACCGCGCCCTTGGCGGTATCGCGAAGCACTAACGGCTGCCGTGCGACCCATTGGTCGGCGCTAAAGACTGAAACGACAAGCCCGATCACCGCGAACAAAATCGACGTTCCGACCCACAGGGGTGCGAAGAGAACCAGGACGTTACGAATGTGTTTCCAGGGTATCGGAGCGGAAGCCATGATGGATCGACGATCGGGTGTGAGCGAGGACGTTGAGCAAACAGATTCGTTGCCTTCAACGCTAGCTCGCAAACGCCGTGCGCGCTGGCGACCTCAAAAAAAGCACTCGTCAAATAAGCCCGTTGCGCCACAGAAAACGATTGTACCGGCTGGCGTTTTCCAACTTCCCATTTTGCGAAGACACAAGCCCGACGCGCACGCGAGTGATTCCGCGACCAGGATATCGCCCGTCCGCTGTGCCTAAAGGCCGGAATCCATCGCTTTCTTCCATTGACGCCCGGCGTCGACGTAGTGCTTCGCACCCTCGATCATGCGTTCTCGCTGAACCTCGGAAACCGGCTTGACGATTTTGGCGGGCGAACCCATCACGACCATGCCCGCCGGTACGATGAAGTTTTCGGTAACGAGTGCGCCGGCGGCAACAATTGCACCGCGACCGATCCGTGCACCATTGAGCACGATCGCTCCGATCCCGATTAAAGCGTCGTCTTCCACGATCGCTCCGTGAACGATCGCGCCATGACCAATCGTCACGCCGCAGCCGATCAAGCACGGAGTGCCCGGATCACAGTGCAGGACGCTGTTGTCTTGCACGTTGCTGTTGCGACCAATGACAATCCGTTCAGTATCTCCCCGCAAAACGGTTCCAAACCACACGCTTGCCCCCGGACCGATTTCGACCGCACCGAGCACGGTCGCACCGGGGGCGATGAACGCGGACTCATCCACCAAGCGATGATCC
>JBGTJY010000481.1:0-10991 GCA_041744855.1 Candidatus Hydrogenedentales bacterium | reverse complement strand
GTAAATGATAAAAAGTGCCCGGAAACTTTTCACCCGTGGTGGTTACTGTCGTCACGCCGATGATGGAAGAAACGCATGCTACCACTACTCAGGTCAAGTCCCGCTCAGCCACAAGATGAGCCTACGCAATCGGGAGGGACGTCAAGGTCATGGTAAAGGCGAAGGGCAAGCGTGGATGGATCACATCGAGTGAGCAGAGGAATGAGTGTCCGGGCTGGAAATTTCTGTTGAACGGACGAGTGTTTTTGTGCATGCCCGGTTTCATACTCCACACCATACCACCCCGACCCGGGTGAATTTTATCTCTCTATCTATCAAGAGGCAGTCGAAACGAGATACGACCGCTGCGCCGCTCTGCGTGCCTGCGTACACACCCTCCTCTCGCTCAGTCGCTCGCTTGCTGGCTTGCTGGCCTGCTTGCTTGGAGCTGACTCTTACTCCACGCCGCGCCACTGCAAAAGGCAGTACACTGCTGACAAGCGCAGTGTGTGGGACTTTGCTTTCACAAGAATATTCGGACAGACGCAAGTCGCGAGACTCAAGATAAGAGGGAAGACAGATGCGACGATGTTTATACCCCAAACACGGTCCAGTGATGATGACAATGGGAAGGGAAGAGGGAGAGAAGGAAAGTAACGGAAGTAGTAGACGAAGACGAAAAGAAACGTTTCAGACATAGGCCCCCACAAGCCACCCCTTCTTGACATGATCCGGAGCTCTGTTGGTTGGTGTCGCTACCGCTGACTGCGGCGCTTGCCGACGAACGCGGGTTCCTGGAACGCGGGGATCGCGTCGCCTGGCTCGGCATCGGGAGCGGACTGAATTGTCTGATGTTGGGATTGGAGTGGTGAGAGCAGAACAACGGAATGTCTAACTCGATGGATCGGCGTTGGCTGCCTCGGAGAGTGCTCGGGGAACGGGTTCTAGCAACCTGTCGCCGTGTCGTTTTTGTTGCTCAACATAGTGGGCGGCGAGTCTCTCCGGATCGTTGCCAAACTCCGCGGATATCTTCGCGCGAATCTCTCTCCCTGCTTGTATGCCTTCATCATTCGTCATCGTCTTCTCCCAGCAGTTCCAATGGTGTCACGAGACCCGGCACAGCCAACTTCATTCTACCATTCCTAGGGTCGCGGCCATTGTGTGGCTACGGACAACGAGAACAATGGCTAATCCAATCCGGTATACTGACCAGTATGAATTGGCTCCCGGCAATGACGTCAAGAACCTTCGGATTTACGGTGTCTCCTTCATCGAGGAATTTACGGTTTCCTACGATGAAGATTCGATTACCTCGTCGCGCAAAATACACTCTCTTGGCGACACCGGGCGCTGAAGAATTCGATCCGCTCGACGCGGAATTGGACCTAAAGAAGATGCTGCGCGAAGGCACACGCGGAAAACACGTCGAGCGTTTTCGAAAAAGTTCCAATATTGTTCCCTTGGCTCCGGACGTGCGTGAAGCGTTCCCGACCGCCGATTCGGTAAATGAGGCGCTCCGACTTGTCATGGAGCTCTCCAAAATCCCCAAGCAGACCAAGTAGGCCTTCCCCGTCCGGTGGCTTTGAACACCCACCTCTATCCATTCGAGTCGCGGTTCCTCGAGGTCACCTCCGGGCTTCGTCTTCACTATCTTGACGAGGGCGCGGGGCACCCCGTCGTCATGGTGCATGGCAACCCCACGTGGTCGTGCTATTACCGAAATCTCGTCACGGCATTGCGCGGGGAGTACCGCACGATTGTTCCCGATCACATCGGCTGCGGTCTTTCGGATAAGCCGGGAGACGATCGCTACGACTACACGCTCCAGAGGCGGGTCGACGATCTGGCCGCGCTCATCGACCATGCCGCGCTCGATGAGCCGATGACGCTGGTCCTTCACGATTGGGGCGGCATGATCGGCATGGCCTACGCCGTCGAACATCCGGAGCGCATTCGCCGGATTGTCGTACTGAACACGTCCGCCTTTCATTTGCCGCCGTCAAAGTCCTTCCCCTGGATCTTGCGCCTTGTGCGCGATACGCCCATTGGCCCATTACTAGTGCGGGGGTTGAATGCATTCGTACACGGCGCCAACTGGACATGCTGCACGCGCAATCGCATGCCGCGTGAAATACGGAAGCTCTACGCCTCGCCCTACGATTCATGGCGAAATCGGATCGCCGTACTGCGGTTCGTGCAGGACATCCCACTCTCGTCCTACGACGAGGCTTATGTTCTCGTGAGCCGTGTCCAAGATCATGTCGATCGGTTACGTAGCCTGCCGATGTTAATCTGTTGGGGAATGAAGGATTACGTTTTCGACCATCACTTTCTCGGGTTGTGGACCCAACGATTCCCCAGCGCAGAAGTTCATCGCTTCGAGGATTGTGGTCATTACATCCTCGAAGATGCGCGGGACGAAGTGATTCCGCTCATCGAGGACTTTTTGGTCCGGACGTAGTTGGGATTGGAACGCGTTGCCTGAAAAACTCATAAATATCGCGACGCACCTCGCGGAGATGGCGCGGCTGCAGCCGGATGTGCTCGCCGTGGCCGTGCAACAGGAGCGCTCGTCCGACGGTCGATACCGTTACGAACGCATCTCGGCGCGCATGCTAGATGAAGAATCGAATCGGCTCGCGCGGGGCTTGGAACGTTACGGGATTTGCCGCGGCGATCGAACGGTGTTGATGGTGACGCCCGGCGTTCCATTTTTTGCGTTGACGTTTGCTCTCTTTAAGGTCGGCGCTATCCCCGTCATGGTCGATCCCGGCATGGGGATTAAAAAGCTGAAGGCCTGCCTGGGCCAGGCGGCGCCATCGGCATTCATCGGCATTCCCAAGGCGCACGCGGCGCGGGTCGCATTGGGCTGGGCGCGCGAAACCATTCAGCATTGCGTCACCGTAGGCCCAAAAGGTCCCTGGGGCGGAATCACGTACGACGCGCTGCGCGATAAGCATCCCGCGTTCGACATTGCGCCGACGCGCGCGAGCGACATGGCTGCGATTCTGTTCACGAGCGGCAGCACGGGAACTCCGAAGGGCGCGGTGTACACCCACGGCAATTTCGATGCGCAAATTCGCGCGCTGCGTGATGACTATCGAATCGTTCCGGGCGAGCGCGACCTCGCGACTTTTCCGTTGTTCGCGTTGTTCGGCCCCGCGCTCGGCATGGCGGCCATCGTACCCGACATGGACGCCAGCCGACCGATTACGGCGGACCCGCGAAACATTCTAGCGGCGGCGCAGGATTTCGAAACGACAAACCTGTTCGCGTCGCCCGCGCTGTTGGATCGCGTTGGCCGCTACGGGTCCGAGCATGGCATCAAGTTGCGTTCGCTGCGGCGGGTAATCTCCGCAGGCGCGCCGGCGCTGCCCGATGCGCTCGAGCGATTCGCCACGATGCTGCCGGACGGCGTCGAGATTTACCCGTCCTACGGCGCGACCGAAGCGCTGCCGCTAACGACGATTGGAAGCCGGGAACTGTTGCGGGAGACCGCGGGACAAACCGCGCGCGGCGCCGGCGTGTGCGTGGGGCGGCCGCTGAGCGGAGTCCGGATGGCGATCGTGCGACTGATGGAGGAGGCGATCGCGTGGTGGTCTCGCGAACTCGTGTTGCCCACGGGCGAAATTGGCGAGATTTGCGTATCCGGCGACGTCGTCACGGAGGCGTACTACGAGTTGCCGGAAGCCACGCGCCTTGCGAAAATTCGCGATCGCGATACGGGCGCCCTCTGGCACCGCATGGGCGATGTGGGATACTTCGACGCCGAGGGCCGGCTGTGGTTTTGCGGACGCAAGTCGCATCGTGTTCAATGCGGACCACGGACCTTGTTTACGATCCCCTGCGAGCGCGTTTTCGACACGCACCCGGATGTGCGTCGGACGGCGCTCGTCGGCGTGCGGCGCAACGGCGAGACGGTTCCGGTATTGTTCATCGAACGGAACGAACATTCGGCAGGACCGCGACAAAAATTGGAGGACGAATTGCGCGAAATAGGAAGTAAATTCGAACACACCCGATCGATCCAGACGTTCATGCACGAAAAGCACTTTCCCGTTGACGTGCGGCATAACGCCAAGATTTTTCGCGAAGCGTTAGCCGCGAAAGCGCAAAGGCGTCTTGCATGAAGGCGCTGGTGACGGGCGGCGGCGGATTTCTGGGCGGGGCCATCGTGCGTCAACTCGTCGAGCGCGGCGACACGGTTCGGAGCTTCTGCCGCAATCGCTACGAGAAGCTCGACGCGCTAAGCGTGGAACAAATCGAAGGCGATCTGGAAGATCACGATCGCGTCGGCGAGGCCGTGAAAGGCTGCGACGTGGTGTTTCACGTCGCCGCGAAAACGGGCGTTTGGGGAAAGTACTACCCCTACTACGAAACGAATGTCGTGGGCACGCAGAACGTGATCGAAGCATGCCAACAGCGGGGCGTGTCGCGCCTCATTTACACGAGCACGCCAAGCGTCGCGTTTCGCGGCGTGGATCAAGAAGGCGTCGACGAATCCGAGCCGCTGCCCGAACACTTCCTATGCCACTATGCAAAGACAAAAGCGACGGCGGAGCAGGTCGTACTGCAGGCCAACGGCGAGCGTGTGTATACCGTTGCGTTGCGGCCTCATCTGATCTGGGGACCGGGCGACACGCAGCTCGTGCCGCGGATCATCGAGCGCGCGCGCGCCGGAAAATTGCGCCTTGTCGGTGGCGGCGAAAAACTGGTCGATACGAACTACATCGACAACGCCGCGACCGCGCACGTGCTCGCTGCCAACAAACTGGGACCAAAGGCCGCCTGCGCGGGAAAGGCATACTACATCACCAACGGCGAACCTTGGCCAATGAAGAAGATTATCAACAGCATTCTCGAAGCCGGCGGCGAAACGACAATCGATCGAAGCGTTTCTCCGGGCGCTGCATACGCGCTGGGCGGACTATTCGAAAGTCTGTATCGCGTCACCGGCAGAGAACAAGAGCCGCCCATGACGCGTTTCGTCGCGAAACAACTGTCAACGGCGCACTGGTACGACATCAGCGCGGCACGCCGCGACCTGGGCTACGAGCCGCTCGTTTCAATGGAAGAGGGGATGCGGCGATTGCGTGCGAGTTTGAATCCGGGTTGAGTGCGCATTGGGTCTTCCTAAGTGGCACCCTTCAACTTCAAAACTTCCGGAAGCGACACGTGCAACGCACAACTGAAATCGTCGATATCATTTTGGCGCACTATTCTCACGCCCAAGCGATTTATGTTTTTGGCTCGCATGGGACCGCCGACGAGCGTCCGGGCAGCGACGTTGACATTGGTTTGCTGCTCGGTTTTGACGAGTCGAAAGCAGCAGGCTCGATCGCGCTGAGCGATTGCGCCTTCGCGCTTGAGAACGCATTACGAAAGCCGGTCGATTTGATTCAACCTACGGGAAGTACCCGTGGTGCTTCGTAAAGAAATCGTCATCTACGGCAGGCGTATTCATACGGCGGACCAATACGCAACGGAAGAGTTTGAGATGCTCACGTTGTCTTTCTATCTAAAACTCAATGAAGAACGCGCGGAAATCATTGCTGAAGGACTCCGAAGCGGGAAGTTTTATCACGTATGAACGATGTTCTCTTAAACAAGAAAGTAAGCATCGAACGTTGTATCTCGCAGGTCAAAACGTTCTACTCGAGTGAGACCTTCGCGGCGAATTACCAACAGCAGGATGCTATCTGCTTGAACCTGCTGCGCGCCTGCGAACTTGCGCTTGATATTGCGAACCACGTGATTAAGACCCGAAAGCTCGGTCTCCCCCAAGACAGTAAAGACTGCTTCAAACTCTTGAGGGAGGCGGGCCTAATCGGAGAACCCGCCATGATCGCGCTGCAGTCTCTGGTGGGATTCCGCAATATCCTCACGCACGACTATGGACGTCTCGACTTGGACATCGTCGTACAAGTGATTGAATTCCGAATGCAAGAATTACTCGATTTTGCAAACGCGATGCTGAACCAAGCGGAGGCGTAGTCCGAGAGGCATTACCCGTTCGTCTCTTGGATGAGAATTAACTTGATTCCCCGCGCCGACGCGGAAAGAATTGCACCAATCCTTGCGATTTGGGGGCTTCAGTGTTTTCGTTTATCCATGCGGCGGATATCCACCTCGATAGTCCGCTTCGGGGGCTAGCACGCTACGAGGGCGCGCCTGTGGAGGCGATTCGCAACGCGTCGCGGCGGGCGCTGGAGAAACTTGTCGCGCTTGCCATTCAAGAGGAGGTCGCCTTTGTTATCCTCGCCGGGGACATTTACGACGGTGACTGGCGCGACCACAACACGGGCATGTTCTTCGCGCGGCAGATGTCGCGCCTGCGCCAAGCGAACATTCCGGTGTACATGGTCAAAGGGAATCACGACGCCGCCAGCCGAATCACGAAGGAGTTGAGACTGCCGGACAACGTGCACGAGTTTTCGTCGAAAGCGCCGGCGACCATGCGGATCGAGAATCTGGGCGTCGCGTTGCACGGTCAGAGTTTTGCCACCGCGAGCGTGATGGACGATCTGGGAGGGGGCTATCCCGCGGCCATTCCCGACTTCTACAACATCGCCATTCTCCACACGAGCGCGGACGGACGCGAGGGGCACGATTCCTACGCGCCAACGACGGTCGTCAGGTTGCTCGCGAAGGGCTACGACTACTGGGGGCTCGGGCATGTTCACGCGCGCGAGGAACTCAACGCCGACCCGCCGATACATTTTTCCGGCGTGATTCAGGGTCGCCATATCGGCGAGGCGGGCGCCAAAGGTTGCCTGTTGGTGCGTGTCGATGACAGGGGACGCAGCGTCGCCGAATTCCGCGCGCTCGACGTCGTGCGTTGGATGCGTTGCGAAGTTGACGGACGAGATTGTAATCGCGATGAACTGTACAGCCGCTTTCAGTCGAGGCTGAGCGAGGCGCTCGATCAGGCGGACGATCGGCTTTGCGCGATCCGTATCGTGATTCAGGGCGAGCATGCGCCGGCGATGCACGATCTGCGCGAGATCGCGAACGATTTCGGACGAGATCGCGTTTGGATTGAAAAGGTTCTGACGATTGACGATCGAGACGCAGGGCGGAACATCCAACTGCCCGAGGGCGCCATGCACGAACTCTCCGCCGTGCTCCATCGATGGGAAACGGACGAAAGCGCGCTCGAGTCGGTGGTTACGGAACTGAGACCGCTCGCGCAGAAACTGGCGGAGCTCCGCGGCGTCGAAATCGGAATCGAAATCACGGACCCCCAAAGCATCCGCCGCTCCGTTGCCGGAGCGCGCGATGAATTGTTGCGTCGATTGCTCGGGCCGGGTGCGGCGCAATGAGAATCCAGTCGCTCCGGTTACTCAAGTTCGGGCCCTTCGATGGCGAAGAGTTGCGATTCGAGCGGAATACGCCCGCGCTGCACGTGATCTACGGTCTGAACGAAGCCGGCAAAAGTTCGACGCTGCGCGCCATTACGCAACTACTGTTTGGCATTCCGCATCAGTCGGAAGACAACTTTCGCCACGCCTACAAGGACATGCGGATCGGCGGAACGCTTAGCGACGGCAACGGAACCGTGCTGTCGTTCGTGCGCCGGAAGGCGGCGCAGAAAACGCAGCGCGACGCAGCCGATTCGGACCCGATCGACGATGGGCGACTGAGCGCGTTACTGGGGACCACGAACGAGGCTGTGTTCACAAGGATGTTCGGCCTTAGCCATGCGGAGTTGGTGCGTGGTGGCGACGCGTTGCTCAAAGGCGGTAGCGAACTGGGCCAAGCCCTGTTTGCCGCGGGCGCAGGCGTCGCGAACCTGCAAAGCGTCCAGAAGGAACTCGAAAAGCGCGCAGGCGAACTGTTCAAAGCGGGCGGCAGCAATCCGCGCATCAACTCGATTTTGAGGAACGTGAAGGAGCTAGATCGGAGAATTCGTGACGCCGAGCTCAAGCCCTCGGATTGGAAGGCGCACGAACAAGCGCGGAACGAGTCGGAGCGGCGGCTGGTAGAACTTCGCAACTCGGTACGCGTCGCCCACGCGGACTTCGATCGGCTGACGCGCATTCGCGATGCGCAGCCCTACATTCGCCGCCGAAACGAAGCACGGAGCGCGCTGTCCCGCGTGGCCGATGCGCCGAGATTGCCGGCGGGTTTCCAGGGTGAGCGGCGGGCGGCCGAGGCCAAGCTGGACGCGGCGAACATCGCGCTTCGTTCTGCGCAATCCGACCTCGAACGTTTACGGGGCGAGCTCGATTCGCTTTCGCTCAACGACGCCGTGTTGCAACACGAAGAGGGGATTACCGCGTGCGCGGCCGACGTGCGCCGCATTCGGGAAGCGATTCACGATCGCGATACGAAGATCGGTCCCGAGCTTAAGGATCTCGAGGCGCGAATCGAGCGAATGCGCGGGGAATTGTCGCGAGCCTACGGGGCGGGTTTCGCAGGTGACGAGGATCTGTCCACTGCGCCGACGCTACAACAGCGTAGTCGGCTCGTGGCGCAAGGAACGAAACGGGACAAGGCAGCGGAAAAGTCTCGAGCACTCGAACCGCGGCTTCAGGAACAAAGGGAAACCCTGACTGGATTACAAGTGCAACTCGGCAGCATTCCACCGGCCGTCGATCATCGACCACTCAAGGAGTCGCTCGCGGCCGCGCGCAGAGTGGAAGCGGTTGCAAGGCGATTGGACGACGACCGGGCGCTCGTCGAAAACAATCGGGTGCACACCGAACAAATGCTCGATCGTTTGGGAGGATTCGGCGGCGCATCGTCCGAGCTGCGCGCGCTCGCGTTGCCGGACGATGCGCTCCTGGATCGCTATCGCGATCAATTCGATCGCGTGGCACAACGCGAGACCGAGCTTTCGGAATTGAAAGATAAGCTCGAGGGCCAACTTGCGGACCTGACCGAGAAAATCGATGCGATCCGAACGCGCGGCGACGTGCCGACGGAAGCGGCGTTGGACGAGGCGCGAACGCTGCGGGACCAAACGTGGTCGATCATCCGCGCGGCGTGGGAGTCGGGCCGATCGCCCGAAGCATGCGCAGCGGACATTCGGGAATCCGAAGCCATTGAAAACGCCGGCGGAATTGCGGATCGATACGAGGCCTCGGTGGAACAATCTGATGAATTGTCGGATCGCTTGCGACGCGAGTCCGATCGCGTATCCGAATTGTGCGGCGCGGACGCTACGCGACGCCGCGTCGAATCGGAGCGAATCTTGCTCGAATCGTCGCGTTCCGAGTTGGCGGACGAACGGACGCGACTCGTCGCGGAGTGGAATGGCGTCTGGGCAACGTTGCGCATCGAATCGCTCCCGCCCCGCGAAATGGCGTTGTGGTTGAGAAAGTGCCGCGAACTAATCCGCGCCATGGATGAAGCGTCGGCCATCGAGCGGGAGTTCACCCGGAATGCGCAACAGGTCGCCGAAGTATCGCAGTCGCTAACCCGCGCGCTCACGGCGCTGCGAGGAGAGGAACCGGAGCCGGCGTCGTTCGAAGCGTTGATGCACCGCGCTGTGGAAGAACTCGAAAAGTTGGAAAGCGAAGACCAACTGCGAGCGAGCTTGAGCGATCGAGTGGGGGAAGCCAGGCGCGCTTTGCAGAAGATTGACTCGGAATCCAAATCGGCGGCCAGGGAACTCAGCGAACTCGATGCCGATTGGGCCGATGCGCTCGAACAGTTCGGATTATCTTCGGCCACGTCGTTGCAAGAAGTGCACGAGGTGTTTGCGCAGACCGATGCGTTCGTCGCCGCGAAGGAGAACGCGCAAGCGCACCGGGATCGCATCAAGGCGATGACGCGCGCGGAGGTCGAGTTCCGATCCAGCACGTGCGAACTTTGCGCCGCGATAGCTCCCGAACTTTCGCAAACCAAGGAAGAGGACGCAATCGGACAATTGCAGCGCCTCCTGAACCAAACGCGGGAGGCGCGCACCCGCCAGGTCGAGCTGAAAAAACAGATTGACGAAGCGGAAAACCGGCGCAAAAATGTGGCCTCGCGAATCGCCGAGCACGAAGCCGATTTGCAACGATTCTGCCGCGAAGCACGTGTACAAAGTACGGACGAGCTTGCCGGCGCCGAGGAACGATCGCAGGTGCGCGTGGAAGCGGAACGGGAATTGGCGGCGGCCGAGGAACACTTGAAAGCCTTTGCGGGCGCGAATCCGTTTGACGATTTTATCGCGATGGCGAGCGCACCGCCGGACGGAATCGAGACTCTGCTTGACGGCCTAGAGCGAGAGCTCGAGCGGCTGGATAGTGAAGCGCAATCCACGAACGAACTGCACGTTCGGGAGAAACAATGGTTGGAATCGATGGATGGGACCTCTGAAGCGGGCGCATTGGCGCAGGAGCGTGCGGAGGTCGTGTCCGCGCTTGAGGAAGACGTCGAGGAGTATGTGAAAGTGGTGGTGGCCGCGGGCGCGTTGCAGGCCGCGATGGATCGTTACCGCGAGACCAATCAAGGCCCCGTGCTCGAGCGCGCGAGCCGGGCGTTTAATCGGTTGACCGACGGCGCGTTCGACGGACTAATGGCGGACTATAACGCGAAGGGCGACCAAGTCATCGTCGGCGTTCGCCGCGGTTCCGGTGAAAAAGTGCAGGTGGATGGGATGAGCGAAGGTACGGCGGATCAACTTTACCTGGCGCTGCGTCTCGCGAGTATCGAGGAATACGTCGCGCATCATCCGCCGATGCCGGTGATTCTCGACGACATCCTGATTAATTTCGACGATAATCGCGCTTCAGCCGCGTTGTCGGTCTTGGGCGAACTGGCGACGCACACGCAAGTGATCTTTTTCACGCATCATCGGCATCTCATCGATTTGGCGAAGCAGGCCGTACCCGCGGATCGGCTCGACGTAAAAATCTTGCAGGGAGTATCTGCATAACGCCGCGCGCCAAATTGATCCACCTACGCCCATGCTCCATACTGCCGTATTCCTCATTTGAACTTCGATTTGAAAGGGATTTGACCCATGAAAAACGTTGGTATGTTGGCACTCGGTGTCGTTGTCGTGCTCATGTCCAGTCCGA
>JBGTJY010000480.1:0-6315 GCA_041744855.1 Candidatus Hydrogenedentales bacterium | reverse complement strand
ATCGACTCGATCAAGCGGGTCGAGATTTTGTCGGCGTTGCAGGAACGGTTTCCAGAGTTGCCATCTGTCGACGCGGAGCTGCTCGGCACGATTCATACGCTGCAGGACATTCTCGCTGCGATGGGTGACGTGACGGTTGCGTCTGTCCCGGCTGCTGCAAGGCCCGCCGATAGCTCCGAAGCGCAGGCAGTGCTGCTGCAGGTCGTTTCGGAAAAGACCGGCTATCCGATCGAGGCGCTTGACCTGGCGATGAGTCTCGACGGCGACCTCGGGATTGATTCGATCAAGCGCGTCGAGATTCTGTCCGCGATGCAGGAACGCATGCCCGGGCTGCCGCCGGTGGAAGCGGAAGCGCTCGGAACGTTTCGCACGCTGAGCGATGTCGCGGATTTCTTGTCGTCGAGCGGAACGCGACCGCCTGCGGCGGGAGAGATCGGACGCGACAACGGCGCTGTTGAACTGCTCTTGATGCAGGTAGTTTCGGAAAAGACCGGCTATCCGAAAGAAATGCTCGAACTAGAAATGAGTCTCGATTCCGACCTCGGGATCGATTCGATCAAACGCGTCGAAATATTGTCCGCGATGCAAGAGGCGATGCCGAATTTGCCGCAAGTCGAGGCCGAGGCGTTGGGCCGCATTCACACGCTGGCCGACGTCGTCGCGCAATTGCGCGGCGGTTCGACAACGGTGGCGGCACAGACAAAGCAGACGGAGCCGGCGCCCGCGAGGTCCGAGAATTCGTTGCCACTGCTGTGTTTCAACGTCGAAGCGGGCCCTCTGCGAAATCGCGCGGGTAGCGTTGCGCCATCGTTGAAGGGCGAGCATCCCATCTGGGTGACGGATGACGGGTCGGAGTTTTCCGCCGCGATCGTTGACGCGTTGCGTGGGCTCGAGCTGAAGGCCGAGCTCGTGCCGCTGGTGGAGGATGCGCGTAAGACGCCCGAGCGGTTGGAGGGGTTGATTCTAGTCGCGCCCGAGGATTCGGGTGACGAAGCGTTTTTGGTGAATGCGTTTCAGATCTTGCGCCGGACGCATGCGTCGTTGCGCAATGGCCGTGCTGGGGAGGGACGCCTATTTGCGACCGTCTCGCGATTGGACGGCGCGTTCGGTCTGCACGGAGATTTCTACGAACGATCCGCAATGGGCGGCGGATTGGCGGGATTAGCCAAGACGGCCGCGATCGAATGGCCCGAAGTTCGCGTTCGCGCGATTGACGCGGGGAGCGATTTCGACGACGCGCGCGAGGCGGCCGCAGGCGTCGTGCATGCGCTGTTCGCCGATGGACCCGTCGAAACCGGAATATCCAAGGGGGGATATCGCGGCGTGCGTTTCGTTGAATCCTTGTCGAATGAACGAGAATCCAACGTTTTCGGACCCGCCGACGTCATCGTGATCTCGGGTGGCGCGCGCGGCGTGACTGCAGCGTGCGCGCAAGCAATGTCGACGCGATACGGATCGACCTGCGTGTTGCTTGGCCGCACGGCGTGGCCGATCGACGAACCGGAATGGCTCCGCGCCGCGGCGACCGAATCGGAGATCAAGCGGGAGTTGCATCAGCGCGAACCTGACCTTAGCCCGAAGGCACTTGACGCGAGGTATCGCGAGGTGTCGTCTGCGCGGGAAATCGGCCGGACGCTGCAACAGATAGACGCGAATGGCGGGCGCGCTGAATATCGATGCATCGACGTGACCGACGAGCGGGCGGTCGCGGAGCTAATGGACGACGTGCGCGCGACGATTGGCCCGATTGCAGCGATCGTGCATGGCGCGGGGGTATTGGCCGATCGCCCGATTGAAGCGTTGGAGGCAGCGGACGTCGAGCGCGTGTTGCGCACAAAGACGGAAGGTTTCAGGAATTTATTGAAGGCTACGCGCACCGATCCGCTGAAGGCCATCGCGGTATTTTCGTCGTCCACGGCGCGTTTTGGCCGCGCGGGCCAGGCCGCGTATGCGATGGCCAACGAAGCGCTCAACAAGATGGCGCAATCGGAAGCGCGGAAACGGTCCGGCTGCCGCGTTGTGGCGTTGAACTGGGGACCCTGGGACGGGGGAATGGTGACGCCCGCGCTGAAAAAGGTCTTCGAAGCCGAGGGTGTCGGAATTATCGATTTGAAAGCGGGCGCGGAACTGCTCGTGCGCGAACTGAATCGTGCCGCGGGCGAAGCCGTCGAAATTGTCGTGATGGGCCCCGGAACTAAAATCGATTTTGCCGAGAAGCCGCAAGAACGCGCGGAGAATTTGCCGGTTGTTTGCGAATTCGTGCTGAGTACCGAGGAGTACCCGGTGCTTGAATCACACGTGGTCGATGGCAAGGCCGTCGCGCCCGTCGCGTTGTATGTGGAGTGGATGGCGCATGCCGCGTTGCATGGACATCCTGGGTTGCGATTCCACGGCGTTGATGAGCTGCGCGTTCTTAAGGGCGTGATTCTGGATCCGGACGCATCGCTCACGATTCGTGTCGCCGCGGGCAAGGGTGAACGAGCCGACGGAAATCAGTTTCGGGTTCCGGTCGAATTGCGGAGCCTTGATCGCGCGGGCAAAGAATCCTTGCATGCAAAGGCCGAGGTTCTGCTCGCCGCGCATTTGCCGAAAGCACCTGCGGCGAGGGAATTGAATGGCATCGAACTGCCGCAACGTTTCCGGAAACCGGTTTACGAGCGCAACGTGCTTTTTCACGGCGCCGTCTTGCAGGGCATCGTCGAAATCGAAGGTTGCAACGAGAAATCTATCCGCAGCGTGGTGAAGACCGCGCCGCGGCCGGCGGAGTGGGTGACCAAGCCATTGCGGCGCAGTTGGCTCGCCGATCCGCTCGTGTTGGACTGCGCGTTTCAGACGATGATTTTGTGGACTGCGGAACAGCGCGGCGCATGTTCGCTACCGGTGAAACTCGGCGCATATCGACAATTCCAAGCGTCGTTCCCGAAGGGACGCGTTCGCGTGGAAGCGCGCGTCGTCGAGACCGGGCCGAGCCGCGCCGTGGCCGAGATTGAATTTACGCAGGCGTCGACGGGCGCGTTGATCGCGCGGATTGACGGCTATGAGTGCGTGATCGACGCGTCGCTCGACAAGGCGTTTCAACGGAACCAGCTAACTGCCGCGAAAACGAAGAGCTGAGAACCTGTTTATTTCCCAGAACAGTTCGCGACGGGCGCGCGATTGCGAGAATACCGTGTTGATTTGGAGTGAAGCGTGACTTCGAACGTTCGAGACTGCGTCGCGATTGTCGGTATCGGCGGCATTTTTCCGGGCGCGCGCAACCCGGATGGATTGTGGCAGGCGGTTGTGCACGGGATCGATCAATCGCGCGAAGTGCCGGCCGATCGATGGCCCGTGCCGCCGGCGTCGGTGTTCGATTCCGCACCGGGCCGCGCGGATCATGTCTATTCGCTTCGCGGGTGTTATCTCGATGTCGTTCCGCGCAAATCCTCGATTGGGATGCAGATTAGTCCCGATCTGCTCGCCGGACTCGATCCGGCTTTCCACGTGTTGTTGCACGCGGGCCAGCAGGCCTATCGCGATGCGCGCATGGACAACGTCGCGTCCGAGCGCACGGGCGTCGTCATCGGCAATCTCGCGTTGCCGACGGATTCGGCGACGGCGCTGGCGTGGGAAACGCTAGGCCGCACGCTCGAGGAGAACGTGCTCGGGCAAAGCCGCGTTGCGCCCGCGGCGGGTGTGCATCCGCTGAATCGATATGTGACCGGGCTTCCCGCGGGCGTGCTCGCGAAGGCGCTCGGACTTGGCGGGGGAAGTTTCGCGCTCGACGCGGCGTGTGCGTCGTCGCTGTATGCCTTGAAATTGGCGGTGGACGAATTGCTTGCCGGTCGCGCCGATGCGATGCTCGCGGGCGGTCTGTCACGCCCGGATTGTTTGTATACCCAGATGGGCTTCGCGCAATTACGCGCGTTGTCGCCCTCCGGCCGTTGTTCGCCTTTCGATGTGAAAGGCGATGGCCTCGTTGTTGGCGAGGGCGCGGGGATTCTCGTGCTGAAGCGCGTCTCCGACGCCGTGCGCGATGGCGATCGCATCTACGCCGTGATTCGCGGAATCGGACTCAGCAACGACACGGGCGGGAGTTTGCTCGCGCCCGATTCGGCGGGACAATTGCGGGCGATGCGCGACGCGTATCAGCAGGCCGGCTGGACGCCGCAGGACGTCGATCTGATCGAATGCCACGCGACGGGGACTCCGGTCGGGGATCGTGTCGAGTTTGAAAGCTTGCGGACGTTGTGGAACGGCGGTCCGTGGGAGCCTGCGCAATGCGTCGTCGGCTCCGTGAAGTCGAACGTGGGGCACCTGCTCACCGCCGCGGGATCGGCCGCGATGATCAAGACGCTGCTCGCGGTGCAGCACACGACGTTGCCGCCCACGGCGAATTTTGAAAAAGCGCCCGATGCGTTCCGCATCGGCGAAAGTCCGTTCCAGGTATTGGCCCAGGCAAAACCATGGCGCGCGCGCAATGCCGACACGCCGCGCCGCGCCGCGGTGAGCGCGTTCGGATTCGGCGGTATCAACGCGCACGTGCTGCTCGAGGAATGGCGTGGCGAGGAGAGCGTGACGACGACGGTATCGAAGCCGCGGGAAGAGTCGCCCGCCGCGATCGCGGTGGTAGGCATGGGCGCGCATTTCGGGCCATGGGAGAGCTTGCGCAAGTTCCAGGAGCGTGTGTTTGGCGGGCGCGAGGACGATGAAGCCGCGGCGCCCACGCACTGGTGGGGGGCGCAACAGAGCGCGTGGTTTAAGTTGCAAGGCCTGAGCGGATTTCCGTTCAAAGGGTTCTACGTCGATTCAATTGAGATTGCGAAAGATCGCTACCGCATTCCGCCGAAAGAATTGGAAGACATGCTGCCGCAGCAGCTTCTGATGCTTAAAGTTGCGGACGAGGCGTTGGAGAATGCGCGGCGGCCCGGGGGGGGTAACGCACCCGCGCAATCCGATCGGACCGGGACGTATATCGGCATCGGGCTCGATCTGAACACGACCAATTACAGCTTGCGATGGACGTTGCCCGAGAAGGCTCTGGAGTGGTCGCGGCGGCTCGGCCTGAATCTGAGTGAGACGGAATTCGACGCGTGGGTCGAATCGTTGCGAGACGCGGCTGGCCCTGCATTGAGCGCGAACCGCACGATGGGCGGACTCGGCAGCATCGCCGCGAGCCGTATTGCGCGTGAATTTCGTTTTGGCGGACCGAGTTTTGCTGTCGCCTCGGAAGAGAACTCGGGCATGCGCGCGCTCGAGACCGCCGTGCGCGCGTTGCAGGCCGACGAGATCGACCGCGCGCTCGTGGGGGCCGTCGATTTCGCAGGCGATGCGCGGTCCGTGCTGGCCACGCATCGTGGTCGAGCCTTTGCCGCGTCGGGCCGTGCGCGTCCCTTCGATCAGCAGGCCGATGGAACGATTCCGGCCGAGGGCGCTGCCGCGATCGTTTTGAAGCGGCTCGAGGACGCGCAACGGGACGGCGATCGCGTGTATGCCGTGATTCGCGGCGTGGGGTCCGCTTGCGCCGGCGGCATTGAGTCGCAGGCGCCGGAATCGTCCGCATACGTGCGGGCGATTGAACGCGCGTTGGGCGAGGCCGAGTGCAAGCCCGAACAAATTTCGTTCGTCGAAACGCACGGCAGCGGACATTGCGACGAGGACGAAATGGAAGCGCGCGGCCTTGCCCGGGTATTCCGTGGACCCGGCATGGCGCGTCCCGTGTTGCTGGGCAGTACGAAGGCCGACGTGGGCCACGCGGGCGCGGCGGCGGGTTTGGCGTCGTTTGTCAAAACGTGTCTTTGCATTTATCACCACGTCATTCCGGCGGTGCGCCATTGCGCCGCGCCCCGCAATGAACTTGCCTCGGGCAATTCGGCGCTGCGAATTCCCAAGCACGCGCAGTATTGGATGTCGGACCGCGCGGAGGGTCCGCGCCGCGCGGGCGTGAGTTCGTTCAGCGTCGACGGCAATTGCACGCACGTCATCGTGGAAGGCGCGCCGGTGGAAGCCGAAGGGCTGATCGCCGGGGAACTGCTGCAGCCCTTGGGCGCGCGCAGCGAGGCGCTCTTCGCTATCGAAGCGCAGACCGCTCCGGCGCTGGTCGCGGCGCTCAATCGCTTGCAAAGTCTCGTGTATCGATCGCCCAGCGCGAACATCGAGGCGCTCGCTCGAATCTGGTGGCGCGACAATCGCGGGGAATCGAATCGCCCGATGGCGGTATCGCTGGTGGCGCGGAATGGCGCGGAATTGCTGGACATGATTGCGTTCGCCCAGCGCTCGCTGAATGAGCGGCCTGATCGGCGGCTCGGTGGCGGCTCTGGCGAAGGGCAATCGCCC
>JBGTJY010000479.1:0-3921 GCA_041744855.1 Candidatus Hydrogenedentales bacterium | reverse complement strand
TCGACAACAAGCGCGTCGACTTGCGCATCGATCAGCGCGCGCGCGCGATCGAGGTCTTCGTCCGTTACGCCAATTGCCGCAGCGACGCGGAGCTGGCCCATTTCGTCGCGGCAACCATTGGGAAATTCGCGGACCTTGTTGATGTCCTTGATCGTGATGAGGCCTTTGAGGATGCCGTCCGCGTCGACGATGGGCAGCTTCTCGATCCGGTGCTTGTGCAGCAATTGTTTCGCAGTCTCGTGCGTCGTTCCGGGCGGAACGGTGACGAGATTCTCCTTGGTCATCACCGACGCGATGGAGACGGAATAGTCGTCGAGGAAGCGCAAGTCGCGATTCGTGAGAATGCCCACAAGCCGGCCTTGCTTATCCGTGATGGGCACTCCGGATACACGGAACCGCGCCATGAGGTCCTCGGCGTCCTGCACGCTTTTGTCGGGCGTCAGCGTGAATGGCCGCGTGATGATGCCGAATTGCGATCGCTTGACGCGGTCCACTTCCATCGCTTGTTCGTCAATCGAGAGATTGCGATGAATGACGCCGATGCCGCCTTCCTGCGCGATGGCGATCGCGAGGCGCGACTCGGTGACGGTATCCATCGCGGCGCTGGCGACCGGAATGTTGAGCGTCACGTTGCGCGAGAAGCGCGTGCGTAGATCGACCTGACTCGGGATGACGTCCGAGTACGCGGGAATCAGTTGGACGTCGTCGAAGGAAATGCCTTCGTAGAATCGATCGATGGATTTCATGGTTCCCCTCGCGCCGGAGCGGCCAATGGCGGAGCGGCCAGTGCAGCCGCGCCAAGTGCAGCCGCGCCAACTTGGCGCCCCGTGTAATCCACCGGAGGCGAGAACTGCCTCCGGATAGAAGATTATATAGATGCACGCGATTTTTGCGCAAGTGGGGGAGAACCGTCACAGGCATTCGACGGACTATCGAAGCAGCTCCCGTACGTTCGCGGCGAGGCGCGGCAGCTTTTTTTCTACATGGGGAGATAGGCTCGCGGATGCGATCACGTCAATGCGAATCGTTTTCTTTGACGGCGCTTTCCACGATTCCGCGTCGAATGCGCCCAACAGGTGGAGCCCCGCCTTACTTAGCGCGTGCTGCACGGCATCGAGCGTGTAGATGCGCTCGCGAATAACGGACGCCTGGCGCCGGTTGACGCGAATGGTCGTGTCGGCGATGGCCGTCGCTGGATCGTAGGTCGATTCCCAAGTCGTCTGGAATCGCCCGTTTTGTTCGGTCCATTTGCGGCCATCGAAATGGTGCGTGACCATGCGCTCGGTGATGATGTCGAAATAGTAGATGCCGTCCGGGTGCAGCGCGGCCTTTGCGGAACGAAACGCTGCCCCGAGCGCGCCGTCATCGATGAGAAAATTGACGCTATCGAACAGGCAGGTGATGTAGCCGAAATGATTTCGGAAAGGGAGCGCGCGCATATCCGCGGTGACGACGGGCGGGGCGTAGTCGCTGCTGCGGCCCGATCGCAACATCGCCTCTGAGAGGTCCAGGCCGATGGTCGGCCAGCCGTGTTGGCGCAGGCGCTTGGCCAATAGGCCCGTGCCGCAAGCGACATCGAGGTGCGTGAACGGGACTGCGGGCGCGAGTTCGGCGACCGTCATCGCCACGAGTAGCCAACGATCGTAGTCGACGGTTTCCATGAGCGCGTCGTAATAGCGCGCGAGATCGGCGAAGGCATCGGGCATTTATCTATTCGTTCGTAGTTGCGCCTTCAGGCGGTGGGGTCACTCCCGAAGCCTGCCGCTTGAAGGCGGAACTCCGAACCCACTGTGTTTTGGTCCCCAAGGCGCGAGGGCCCAATCGCGGAATGCGATGTCCGCGGATTGCAGGCCGTGCTTCTGCTCGACGTATTTTAATTTCGCCGTGACGACGTATCGCACGGCGGATTCGTAGCCTTCACGATCGAGAATCTTCCGCGCCTCCTTCGCTTCAGGGCGATCGCGGAGCGGTTCGGAGAAGTCCGCGAAGTAGAGCGCCACGCCGGTAGGGTTCCACTCCGCGCGGCCGGTCGTGTGCCAATAGATCGCGTCGAAGACCTCCGCGTCATCGACGCCGAGCGTGCGCTTGCTTTCCTCGGCGGCGACGGGCCCGTGCAACAGCGTGGGGCGCTCGCGAAGAAAGTCGGAAACAGCGATCCCGTATTCGCGTGCACGGGCGAGCAGGTCGGCGCCCTGCATCGGTTTGCAGAGGTCGTGCAAGAGACCGGCGGCTACCGCTTGATCCTCCGTGATGCCGGCGTGCGCGCGCACCTTGAGCAGGGTCTCCGCGACGGAGATGACGTGGCGCAGCGTCTTCGGCGGCAGCCGCGACTCGAGCACCGGCAGAAACTCAGCGGCGCGGCCGGCTGTCAGCGTGCTCATCGTAGGTGCGTTCTTCGCGGATGTGCGAGGCTACCGACGCGGGGACAAGGTCCACGATGTCCTCGTTCTGTTGGACACGTTCGCGCACGGTCGTAGACGAAACGTCGATCGTGTCGAACGGCAACAAGTCATATTTGCCTTCTAGCTGTTTCGGAATTTCCACTTGGTTGCCGGCGCGGGGCACCGCGATCAAACGGGCGCGCTCTAAGATCGCATCGGGCTCGTGCCACTTCGGAAGGTCGACCAGCGAATCAAGTCCGATGATGAGGAAGAACTCCGCGCGGGGATATTCCTTCTCCAAGGCGCGCAACGTGTCCGAAGTATACGAGGGACCGTCGCGCCGCAGTTCGATGTCGCACGCGCGCATGCGGTCTTCGTGTTCGAGCGCCTTCTCCACCATCGCGAGGCGTTCGGCGGGCGACGCGTAGGTTTCGTCGCGTTTATGCGGCGGACGCGCGGCCACGACGAACAACACCTCGTCGAGTTTGGCCCACTCGAGCGCCGCGCGCGCGATTTTCAGGTGCGCGTTGTGAATCGGATCGAAGGTGCCGCCAAATACGCCAATGCGTTTGGGCCGGGGCATGCGGCGATACCTAGGTCCGAATCTGGCCGGAGCCGCGAATGATGTATTTCGCCGACGTCAATTCCTTCAGCGCCATCGGTCCGCGACAGTGCAGCTTGCTCGTGCTGATGCCGATCTCCGCGCCGAGGCCGAACATGAAACCGTCCGTGAAATAAGTCGATGCGTTCACGTAAACCGTCGCGCTGTCGACTTCGTCGAGAAATCGTTCGGACGCAGCGTAACTGTCCGTCACGATCGCGTCGGAATGGTGCGAGCCGTAGTAGTTGATGTGCTCGATGGCGTCATCAAGCGAATCGACAATCTTGATGGCGAGAATCTTATCGAGATACTCGGTCGTCCAATCTTCTTCCGTCGCCTCGTTGCAGGGAATGATCGCGCGGGTGCGTTCACAGCCACGTAACTCGCATTGAGCGCGATTGAATTCGGTGCCGATGGAATGAAGGAAGCGCTCCGCGATCGCTGCGTCCACTAGCATCGTTTCCATGGCATTACACACCGCAGGCCGCTGCAATTTCGCGTTCAGGCAAATGCGCTGCGCCATGCCGAGGTCGGCGTCACTGTGCACGTAGGTATGGCACACGCCGTCGAGATGCGCCACGACGGGAATGCGCGACTCGTTGTAGATGCGTTCGATGAGCGCCTTGCCGCCGCGGGGAACGATCACGTCGATGTAGCGATCGAGTTTGAGCATTTCGCCGACGGCTTGTCGATCCGTCGTGCCGATCACTTGAACGGCGTTGTCGGGAACGCCAGCATCCACAGCGCCATCACAGAAAATTCTGGCGATGGCGAGATTCGAATGAATCGCTTCCGATCCACCGCGAAGGATGCAGGCATTGCCGGATTTCAGGCACAGTACAGCCGCGTCCACCGTGACATTGGGGCGGGATTCGTAGATGAGTCCGACCACACCCAGCGGCACACGCATGCGCCCGATCTGGATACCTGAAGGCACGA
>JBGTJY010000478.1:0-2116 GCA_041744855.1 Candidatus Hydrogenedentales bacterium | reverse complement strand
AACACGGAGAGCCGCGTGGGCAATTGGCCGACCAACTTCACGTTGACGGGATTGCCGGCTTCGTCCTTGAACACGAGCACGTCGCCGTTGTCCACACCGGATTTCTTTTTAAGCGTCCACATGGCTGTGTTCGTGTCGCCGATGAGCGCGGGGACGGTGCCGTCCGGGTAGTGTGTTCCGAGGAGCGACCACGATTTCGCGGGATCGGCGAAGGCGCCCAATGCGGCGAGTTGTTCCGGATTCACGCCGAGCAAGCGCGGCGTTTGCGCTTGATTGAGGTTGAGGCAGCTTGCGTCGTCGCCGTCGCGGACTTTGATCGGGAGGGCGGTCACATCGGGACGATTCAGCGCCGTGACGGGATTTTCGAGCAGCGGGAAGGTCGCATCGGCCACGAGCGCGAATCCGCCGGTGCCGGAATCGCGGCGATCGGCGTGGGCGGTCAAATCCTCTTGCATCGACGACACGGCGAACACGAGGAAGCATCCGCAGGCGAGCAAGGCGGCGACGGCGACGCTTCGGCCCGAACGGCGGCCGAGATTCAGCGTTGCGAGGCGGCGCAAGGTGAACGCGTGGTCCGGGGCGCGATGATCGAGCGACTTGATCGCGTAACGGAACAGTCCGATGCCCGAGGCGAGCAAGAGCGCGCCCGCGCCGAAGAAGATCATGGAAACATTCGCGAAGTCGCCGACCTGCGCGGCCGCGATGAGCGCGAATGCCGCGAGGATTCCGGCGATCGATCCGTAGAGCGCCCATTTCTTGGGTGGGGCACCGGGACGCGTTGCACGCGATTGAGCGAAATCCATGGTGAGCAATTCGCGCGCTGGACTTTTCGACAGCCGCCGGATCGCGAGCGCCATCGTGAGCACCGCGCACACCAAAGTGATCGCGCCGCCCAGCAGGAGCGTGGCGGGCTGTGCGTGGTAGAGGATCGCCGCATTCGCGACTGCCCCGCCCCAGTACTGGCTGAGACCGTGGATGAGCAGGCGCGTGTAAATCGTTCCCGCGAGCGCGCCCAGCAACGCGCCCGCTGACGCGACGATGAAGCCTTCGCTCAGCAAGATGCGCCGCACCTGGTTGGGCCGGAAGCCCACGGCGAGCAACGTGCCCATTTGCATGGCGCGTTGTTGCACGCCGAAGATGAAAAGCAAGCCGGTGAGGAGTAGTGCGGCGACGATGAG
The DNA here is from genome assembly GCA_041744855.1 of Candidatus Hydrogenedentales bacterium. Classification (GTDB taxonomy): domain Bacteria; phylum Hydrogenedentota; class Hydrogenedentia; order Hydrogenedentales; genus JBGTJY01. Next base: position 938 of record JBGTJY010000478.1, on the reverse strand, counting down.
GAAGAAGCTCATCCCCAGAAACAGACCGCCGAAATCCATCGCGTTGGACACCGCGGAGAGCGCTTGTTCGCGGACGGGCTGTACCGCGAGTCCCGCGAGCGCGGGATCGATGGTGCGCTGGAGTTCCGCTTCGATTTCCGCCGCGCGCGCGCCGTCGCCTTCGTATCGCACCGCGGTCAAATTACCGAACCGATTCGCCCACATCGCTTGTCCGGCGGCGAGCGTCACGAAGGCCTTCGGTGTCGCGCGGTACGTGTCCCAGTAGGCTTCGTTGGCTTCGTCGTTAAGCAGCGTTTCGTCCATGGGCATGCCAACGTCCCACTCGCTGCAACTGTCGACATCGCTGAGTCCGGGAAAGGTCGGCATGAGTTCGCGTTCGGTGACGAGATCGTCCATCTCGCGGATGCTGTGGACCGTGAATACGCGATCGCGATTCACGAATTCGTTGGAGGGCATCAACTCGGCGTAGGCGAGCGTCAGCGTGTCCCCCACTCCGGCGCTGAGTTCGTCGGCGACCCATCGGTTGATGACGATCTGGTCATCAGCGAGATCGCCGGGCACAGGACCCGCGACGACGAAGAAATAGGGCGTGAGCTTTTCGCCTTTCGCGAGGGAATTGACGAGATAGGTCAGCGTGCCGCGCGCGCCGGGAATGGCTGTCGCGGCGCGCGCCATTTCGCCGCCGAGGAAGATGCGATCGGATTCGAGCTGAACGACGCCGGACGGATGCGCGCGGAGGCTGAGGCCGATATCCGACGGCCGCCAGGTGTCGCTTAACACGCCGTCCGCATTGGATTTTGTCGCGCCGGCGAGCAATAAGTTGACGCGACCGCCAAGCTCGACCTGATCTTGCAAGAACGCGCGATTGACGAATGCGTTGTAGGGCGCGGTCTGGCTCGCGGCAAGACCGAAGCGGCCCATCTGCTCGTCGGTGAGGA
>JBGTJY010000477.1:0-7082 GCA_041744855.1 Candidatus Hydrogenedentales bacterium | reverse complement strand
GCTCAGGAGCCAATCGTTCGGCGAGGGATTGCGCAGTGTTTCGTCCGTGATCGCGGGCATCACTTTCAACAGTTCCGACTCGCCGGCGGCCACGACCGGAGCGTCGGGATCGTATTCCATGCCCGGCAACTTCGGAATCGTCAACGCACCGAGGGCTTTCGTGTCCGATGGCAGCGCAGTCTCGCCCGCGGGCAGGTCGTTCGATATCAGAATGTAGGCAAGGAGGTTCGTATAGGCTTCGTCATTGAGCGCGCCAGGTTTCGCGACGGATTCCGGTGGCATGCGGCGCACATGGAACGCAAGCACATCGATGGATTTCCCGCGCCACATCTGATTAAAGCGATCGCCCGCGAGGCTCGGCGCGAGTTGCACGCCCTCGAGCCGCGCCCCATGACAGACCGCGCAATGCTCGCGATAGGCCTGCCGTCCAGCCGCAGCCTGCTCTTGCGTGAATTCCGGCGCTTGCGCGCAGCTTACGGATTGCCACTGGACCAAAAGCAGCGCGAATCCACAGATCGATCCAGTACGCCGTGACGAACTCATGAACATTCTCCTCGGGACCGCGCGCGAAACGCGCCAAGGGTCCGCAGCTTTCGCTCAGTATAAGCGGAGGGGAGCCGGAAAAAGAACGTGCACGGGAGCGGCGGGATTCGAGCCTCTGCGCGACGGAACTCCGGCTACGCCCTATGCCGCTATTGCTCGCCGATTCGCTGAAGAATGAGGGAAGCGACTTTCTCTTTCGCCGTTTTCCGGCAATCCGTATAAATAACGTTGCTCAGTAAGCCGGGCACGTCCTCATCGTCGAACCGAAAGTACATTGTATCGATCGCGTTCCGCTTCTGAGCGTCACGAATGGCGTCCCATTCGACTATGCCTGCCCATTCCTTCTTGGCATAGTCGCGCCCAAGGAATACGCACACCAATTGGGCGCGTCCGTAGAGATCCATAAGCTTGATATCCCCGCGGGTGCCATTTGCGAATGCTTCGAAATGAGCGTCGTAGAAGACATGATTGCGGCCAAGTTTTTCGACCAGTCTTTCAGCGACGAACTCGACATAGCCTCGATACTCGCCAGCGAACGAGAGAGCCACTCGAAAACGATGCTTCAGGAATTCGTCATAATTTAATGGGCGTTCTGCCAACATCTCGACTTTTTCCTTCTCCATTCGGACCTCCGCGGCGCCTTTGCAGAGTCGCGCTAGATCGCTCAGAACCCTTCGCCGCAGATAGCGCCGGTCCTCGTCGCTTCCCAGGCTTGTCCACACTTGGATGGTACGCGCATCGTGTTCCACTCGTACCGCGGCCCGACAGCCATTGCACTCACGGCTTTCAATTTCAATTTGATTACGAGCGTATCGCAGTAACTTGAAATCCCGATCGTTCGACACCGAGCCGATATACTTCAGCAGTGCGGCTTCGGGCACGTATTCGAAGTACCGCACCTCGTCCGGCGACTCGTTGTAATATGGATGATGAACGGGTTCGAGATGGTCCGGCACTAGGATAGACGGAGTCGCGCGTCCGGCATCATCAAGGACCGTAAAGACGAGTTGGCAGGCCTTCATCAATGCGACGACTCGCCGGCGGTCTTGCGCATCGAAAGTCAGCTCCCGCCAAAGTTCGCCTTGCCCGCCGCCGCCGTGTTCGCGCAGGAGGCCGGCGAGCATGGTTTCGTGCAATACACCGGCCTGACTCATGGCCGCGCCGTCGCGAATGAGGGTATAGGTCGGCCCCTTCACCCAGCGGGGATTAAAAATGAGGTCTTCGATTTCGGCGACCCCGCGTACGTCGCTGCGGTCGCCGACCCAGTGAAGCAAGCCAAGACTTCGAAGGACAGACAACGAGATTCCGCGCAGCTCAGGTGGAATCGCCAGCGCTTCGCATTTCGCGTCGAAATCGCAACGCGCGATGTACTTCTGGGGTCGATCAACGGCTCCGCCCTCGAACGCGGCCTCGACCCAGTCCCGCAACTTGAAAAATTCCGTCGGCATGAGATTGTTCATTCCGGGAATGCTTGGTATGGCCTTCGTAATTGCATAATCGAGCCGGGCGAGGGCCGCGCGATGCCGGCGCAGAACTTCGGTCCCGTTCGGGAGCGCTGCTGCTGCGTGTGACCATCCGATGCCCCCGACGACTTCCACGACGTTCGCACCGGTGCGCTCACGCAGTACTGACGCATCGAGGGACGCAAGCCGCCGCTTCGCTCCGAGGTCAACGAGGTCTTCCCGTGTTATCGCGACGACAACGGGCACTCCAGCGCCCGCTTCGTGGCGCACCATCCGCAGCCAATATTCCAAGCGGTTTTCGAGCGTCGACTGGGCCGCACTGCACAGCACGACGAAGAGATTCCTCTCATCCGCCAGAAAAAAACGGTGCGACGCGTGCAAATTCGGCTGCCCACCGAAATCCCACACCCGCAACATGGTGTCTGCTTGCGATTCGCCGCCGTCCGGCCTCCATTTTCGCGCCGCTACGAGGAGATCGATGTTGTGCGTGCTGTTTTCGTCCGGATTGTAGAATTCCTCGTCGCCTTCAAACAGCCGCCGTCGAAGATGGGTCTTGCCCAACCGCCCCTCGCCAAGTAGCAGTACCTTGACTTCGTGCAATGGCCGGGCAGCTCCAACAGAAACGTGCTCCCAGAATGCGAGAATCTCTTGGGCGTCCGGACTGTCAAGAACTTCACCGGGGACGATCGTTATTTGATTGGCTCTTAGCTTCAGCGAGGTCATGCGGTCGCGTCGTGGCGCCAGAACTAGCGCATTCAGGAACCTTTTCGCGCCTGCGTCCCCAATCTTGTTGGACGACAGATTGAGCCAAGTGAGATTCTCAAGTTTGACAAGCTCGGCCGCACCCGCCCCAGTGATATTGTTGTCCCGGAGATTGAGCGAGTGGAGGGTTTGAAGTCTCGCGATCTCGGCCGCGCCTGCGTCACCGAGGTTGTTGCGCCTCAGAGTTAGCGATTTGAGGGCTTTCAGATTCGCGATCGCAGCCGCGCCTTCAGCGCCGATATTGTTTTTTGACAGCACGAGGGATTGAAGGTTGCTGAGTTTCGCGATCTCGGCCGCGCCCGCGCAGCCGATATTATTCTGCGACAAATTTAGTGATTGAAGGTTTTCAAGTTTCGCTATCTCGCCCGCGCCGTCGTCGCCGATGCTGTTGCCCCATAGACCGAGCGACAGGAGGTTCTTAAGTTTCGCGATCTCGGCCGCGCCCTCGTCGCCGATGCTGTTGCCCCATAGACTGAGCGATTGGAGGTTCTTAAGTTTTGCGATCTCGGCCGCGCCACCGCCGGCGATATCATTCTGCGACAAATTGAGCGATCGGAGGTTTTCAAGTTTTGCGATCTCGGCCGCGCCCGCGTCCCCGATGAAGTTAGCCACAAGATCGAGTAATTGAAGGTTCTTAAGCTTCGCGATCTCGGCCGCGCCCGCGTCACCGATGGCATTTCCAAGGATGCGGAGAGACGAGAGCGAAATCAGCGATTGCAGCTCTCGCGGCAGTATTTTTATTCTACTCCGTACCCTGAATATAGTTTTCGGTGGCCATCCGTTCCTTACAAGGCCGTTCGCCGCTCTAAAGAATTTCGGCCCAAGCAGCGCGAGTTGGGCCCACTCTTCCTCGGCCGCTTGCCCAAGGATTTTGGGTAGTTCCTTCAGGTCGATCGTGCGAATGTCAGACGCGATCTCGTCTCTATCGTTAGCCATCGCGGCGGCGCGTCTCCGTTGCGCCCCACATTCTACCCCAATACCTGCCCCAAAAGTAGCGATACAACGCTGACGACGCCGCGCGGATACGTTGCGGATGGATTTCTGAAATCGGAAGTTCGCGGAAGCCTTTTGGCACGGATGCGACCGCGTTAGAGCGGCGCCGACATGACCGTACCCCATGGGAGGACAACTCGCGGGCTCGTGCGGCTTGTCATTTACAGGTGCAGGAAAGGACTCATCTCGGACGACACATGTCCGAAATCCGACTCAGTACGGCGCGATGGAATGAATAATCGTCAACAGCGTTCCCGGAAAAATCCCAAGCGCCAGCGAGATGATCGCCGTCGTCACCAACATGCCCGTGCCGACGACGGTAGTGTGCACCGTCAACTGCTCGCGGGCGGGTGCATCCGTTCTTGCGAACATGAACACGACGATTCGCAAGTAATAATAGACGCCGACTACGCTGGTGACCGCAAGGGTGATCAGCAGCGGCCAGTGCGCCGTTTCCGCGCCGGCCACGATGACGTAGACCTTTGCGATGAATCCCGCGGTGAGCGGGATTCCCGTCAGCGAAAGCAGGCTGATCCCCAACACGGCGGCGAGGGACGGGTGCGACCAGAACAGCCCGCGATACTCGTCGATGTGTTCCATGCTGGGTTTTCCGTGCGTGTGGCGGGACAGCGTCATCACGACGCCGAACGCGCCGAGACTCGCGGCGGAATAGGCGACGATGTAGATCGTGACGGCGTCGCTCGCGGACGCTCCGCCGGCGAGAAACGCGACGGAGAGGTAACCCATGTGCGCGACCGAGGAGTACGCGAGCAGCCGCTTGATGTTGGTCTGCACGAGCGCGAGCACGTTGCCGACGATCATCGAGGCGGCTGCCGTCACCGCGACAAAGGCCTGCACCGCCTGCGACACCGGCGCGTCCCCCAGTGCGAAATAGCGGACCATGACCGCGAGCACGCCGATCTTCGATGCCGTCGAGATGAACGCAGTCACGGGCGTCGGCGCGCCCTCATAGACGTCGGGCGTCCACATGTGGAACGGCGCGATGGACAGCTTGAAGCCGATTCCCGCGAGCATCATCGCCACGCCCAGGAGAATGACGTGGTTGCTGGTTTGTTCCGCGTTCGCGTGTGCGAGCGCGTCGAATTCCATCGTGCCGAGTTCGGCGTAGACCAGCGCCATGCCGAACAGGATGAAAGCTGCGGACGCCGCGGCGAGCACGAGATATTTCATGGCGGCTTCGGTGCCGCGGCGATCCCGCCGGACGTAGGCCACGAGGCTGTATTGCGCAACGCTGAGGATTTCGAGGCCGAGATAAAACGACGCGAAGTGCGTGCTCGCGGACATGACCGACGCGCCGGCGGTCGCGAGGAGCATCAACACGTAATACTCTTCGGGCTGAGATTCCTCGCGGGCCATGTACGGCAAACCGAGAATCACGACGACCCCCGCGATCGTCACCGTCAGCGCGATGTAGAAAAGCGCGAATCGGTCAATCAGCAGGAGCTGCGTGATTTGCACAGGTTCGTTGCCGCCCGCGCGCCAAACGAGGACTAGCGTAATCGCCAACGCGGCGACCGTGATCCACAGGCAGGCGCTGTGCCGCCGGCGCACCGCTATGGTGAGCATCACGACGAGCGGCGCGAGCGTGAGCAGCGCGAGTGGCGCAAGCGCGGTGTATTCCGCGGAACTCATGGCTCGTTCCCCATCGTCGAATCCGACACCACGATGACAGGGGGTTCGACCGTTGCCATGTCCGCGGCGTCGAGCACGGGCTGCGGATAGAGGCCCATCCAAATGAGCGCGCAGATGAGCGCCGCGCACACGGCCAACGCGGGCGTCGGAATATCCGCAATGGGATGCGCGGTCTGTTCGGGTCCGAAGAAAACGCGTTGCACGAATCGCAGCGCATAAGCCGCGGACAGCACCGCGCCCAGGACGCCGATCGCAGCGATGACCGGTTGATGTTCAAACGCGCCCAGCAACGTCAGAAACTCTCCGACGAAATTTCCTATGCCGGGCAGTCCGAGCGTGGCCAGCGCGAAGAACAGGCCAATCGCGCCGAGGCGGGGCGCGGATTTCCACACGCCGCCGAGCGCATCGACGTCTCGCGTGCCCGTGCGCTGTTCGATGACGTCCGCAACCAGGAAGAGGCCCGTCACGCTCAGGCCGTGGCAGATCATCTGCATGATGGCGCCCTGCGTGCCGATGTCGTTGCCGGCAAACGCACCGAGCACGACGTAACCGAGGTGGCCCGCGCTCGAGTACGCGATGAGTCGCTTGAGGTCCTTTTGCCCGTATGCGAGCCCCGACGCGTAGAGAATCGTGATGACGCCAAACGACATCGCCACGGGCGCGGCGAAATCGAGTCCTTCGGGAAACAGCGGGACTGCAAATCGCAGCAAACCGTAGCCTGCGGTCTTTGCCATCACGGCCGAGAACAGGATCGTGACCTCGGTAGGCGCGCTCGCATAGGCGTCGGGTTGCCACGTGTGAAACGGAACGAGCGGCAGTTTCACGGCGAACGCCACGAAGAATCCGAACACGAACAACAGGGCCAAGGGTTGATCGAGCTCGGTGTTGATCAAATCGAGATACGCGAAGGTGTGCACGCCAGTGGCGTTGTAATGCGCGACATGCAAACCGACGATCGCGATGAGCATCAGCAACCCGCTCGTCTGCGTGAACAGGAAGAACCGAAGCGACGCCCTGCGCGCATCTCCGCTGCCCCAAATCGCGACGAGGGCGTACGCGGGCAACAGCATCACTTCGTAAAAAATGAAGAAGAGCATCAGGTCGGCCGCGAGGAAAACGCCCAGCATCGCCGTGATGAGGGACATGAGCAGGAACGAGTGAAGGCGCGGGTTCGCGCGTTCCTGATTCAACGTGAGAATGGCGGCCAGACCGACGACGCAGGTCATCAACGACAACAGCAACGCGAGCCCGTCCATCTCAAGGCTGAAACGGATTCCCAGTTGCGAAATCCACTCCGCCGAAAATCGCGCGATCCACGGCGCGTCGCCGGTAGCTTCGGAGATTCCCGAATTGCGGCCCCACATCCAGATGAGCGATAGCGCGTCGATGACCAGCACGGCGACCATCGCGGCGCGGGCGCGGCGCGCATTCGTGCCCCCGGCGAGGGACGCGAGCATCCCACCGACTAGCGGCAGCGCGAGGATGAGGAGCAGGATCATGTGTACACGCTCAAGAGAATGCTGATGATTGCGCCGAGCGCAATGCCCGCCATGTACCACCGAAGTCGGCCATTCTGCGCGCGCCGGGCGAAGTCGGCCGCGTCCTGCGTGCGCACGGCGAGTTGCACGTAGGCGATGTCGACCGCGTCGGCCGCGTTCGCGCGCGCGC
>JBGTJY010000476.1:0-5251 GCA_041744855.1 Candidatus Hydrogenedentales bacterium | reverse complement strand
GCGCGACCAACTACGGCAACTGTGCGAAATTGTACAGCCAGCGACGAGGGTCCATATCCGAGCTAAATTATTGGACCCTTTGTGTTTAGCCCAAACTGCTCAAAGTGGAACACTGCTTGCATTCCGTGCCCCCAACGAACGAACACGGGGAGAACGGAATCATGGCAGCGCAACTCACGATGGTACGGCCGCCGGAATTTGCGGTTGAATTGGACGGCGGACCACTTACGGTCACTGCGGATCGTCCGCAAATTCTCGTGGTGGATGACGAGAACGGCCCGCGCCAAGCCTTGCGTATGCTCTTGAAAGAGGAATACGCAGTCCATCTCGCCGAGGACGTCGATTCCGCCATCGCGATTCTGAAGCAGAAGCCTATCGAACTGGTCATCACCGACGTCCGCATGCCCAAGCGCAGCGGCGTCGATTTGTTGCGCGAAGTGAAGCAGTCCCAGCCGGATTTGCAGGTCATCGTGCTCACGGGCTACGGACAACTCGAGACCGCCGTGAAAGCCGTCGAATATGGCGCGTTCTCGTATATGGAAAAGCCTTTCGACAACGACGCCATGCTGGACATGGTTCGCGCCGGTCTCGAGAAATACCGCGAAGAACGCGACCGCCGCGCGCTCGAGTTTCTGGCGCTCGAAGCGAATCGCTGCGAGACCGTCGGCCGCGTGATCAGCGGAATGATGCACGATCTCGGCAGCCCGCTCACCGTATTAAGCAGCCAGATCGATCTGCTCAGCATGGACCCCAGCCGCAGCGATACGACGGGACGCCTCGAAGTGATGCGCCAACAGGTCGATCATTGCAGCGACCTCGTTCGCTCCACGATGGATTTCATGCGCAGCGAACCCGAAGTGTTCCGCCGCCACAGCATCAACGATGTGGTTTCGTCGTGCCTCGAAGTCGCGCGGCCACAATTGCGCGAACACAAGGTGAAAATCGTTTCGGATTTTGGAACGGATTTGCCGGCGGTTTCCGGTCACCTCGTGTCGATGCGGCAGGCAATCCTCAATTTGATTACAAATGCGTGTCACGCGCTCGATTCGAAGCCGAGCGATCGCGTGATCACGATTAACACGCAACGCGTCGACGGCGCGGTCGTCGTGTCCGTCGCCGACAATGGCCCCGGCATACCCGAATCAATCGGCAACAAAGTCTTCGATACATTTTTCACGACGAAAGGGAAAGCCGGCACGGGCCTCGGGTTGAGCGTCGTGCGAAACGTCATGCGCAAGCATTCCGGGTTCGCATCGCTCGAATCGCCCGCGGAAGGCGGCGCGCGTTTCGTCCTGCGGTTCCCCGTCGGAAACTAAGAGGCTCTAACAAAACCCGTCATTGCGAGGCCGCGCGCCTTAAAGCGTTGCGCGCGACGACCCCGTCATTGCGAGGCCGCGCGCCTTAAAGCGTTGCGCCCGGCCGTGGCAATCTCGTAATTCGGACGGGTTTTGTTAGGGGCTATAAATTCGTCACCAGACTGTACCGCGCGAAAGCGCGGCCGTTGAGGGAAGGGCGCATCGCCGGAAATCGGGAGCCGGCGATGCGCAAATTGGGGTAGTACCAGGACCGGCCTGTCGGGCCGGTCCTGAAGTTTTTCGCCCCCGAGCTTGCCGCAGGCGCGCTCCACTCCGCTCCACCCCGCTTTCCCCAGCCCCACATTTTTCCCATTCTTCCCATCAATCCCATCCGCGTTCATCAGTGTTCATCCGGGACAATTAGTGCCCTGCGTCAATCCCATAGAGATGCGTCTTCGTGCGCAGATACAACGAGTCACCCGCGGCCGCCGGTGAGGCCATCATTCCATCGCTAAGCTCATTTTCCGCGACGGCTTCGAATGTGCGGCCCGGCTTCAACACGAGCGTCTTGCCCTGCACGTTCGGGAAGTACAAACGGCCCCCGGCATAAATCGGCGAGGCGACATAGCTCCCGCCCGCGCGCTCCGCCCAGACGATCGTGCCGCTGCGCGCGTCGAAGCAGGTCAGCGCGCCGCGATCGCTTGCCGCGTAGAGCAGATCGTCCACGACGATCGGCGAGGGCGTGTCCGGCACTTCGGGGCCGCTATGGCGCCACGCAATGTGCGACTCCGTCACGTCGCCCGCCCCGTCGAGGCGAATCCCGCGCAGCTCCGTCACGCCGTAACCCGTCGCGATGATGGCCAGGTCTTCGAACAATACGGGCCGCGTCGAGGCCGTGTAACCTTTACTTTGGATTTTCCACAACTCGCGGCCCGTTCGCGGGTGGTAGCCGAATGCGTTGTATGAGGCGACGTTGACGAGAACCGGTTGCCCGCCGACATTCGCGATGACGGGAGTCGAGAACGACTTGCGCGCATCGCCGTCGCGTTCGGGCTGACCGTTCGCATCGAGGTCGGTCCAGACCGTCGAGCGATCCGTGCGCCATTTCGTTTCGCCCGTCGATTTGTCGAGCGCAACCATATACTGCCGATCGACGCCGTCGAACGTAAGCACGACAAGATTCTCGAACAAGAAAACCGATGACCCGGGTCCTCGGTAGTGACGGCACTCGAGATCAGTCCGCCGCCACAACACATTGCGCGAATGCGTATCGATGCACGCCGTGCCGTAACTTCCGAAATGGATGTACACCCGGCCCGGCTCGATCGCGGGCGAAGGCGACGCGTATCGATTCACGTTGTTGCCAAGCGGCTCCGGGTTGTCGCTATGGAAGAGACGTTCGTTGTAGAAAATCTCGCCGCTGTCCGCATTTATTCCGATGGCAAAGAAATCCGTGCCCTCGCTGGTCGCCGTCGTTAACCAGATTTCACCGTTCATCACGACGGGCGTCGACCAGCCCTCAAGCGGGATCGCCGTTTTCCACGTGACGTTTTCCGTCTCGCTCCAACGCACTGGAAATGCATCTGTCGTCTCGGCCGCGTGCCCATTGCTGAACGGACCCCGGAACTCGGGCCAATCCACCGCGCTAGACGAGAACGCAACGAGACAAAGTGAAACTAGGCAAAGTCCTACGCGCAATCGCCATCTCCTCATCAAGTGTTCCAATACATCTTGGTAATCTTGTAAATCCTGTCCAATGATTGCAAGTGTTCGGATATTGTCCGAAAACCCAAAACGCGCTACACTCAATCTTCGGTCCGGAAAGAGGAGGCTGCGCCATGAATTCCCATCGAATCCGTTTCAATGCACTCGCGCTCGCGGTTTGTGGTTTTGCGATCGCCGTTCCCAGCAGCCTCGGCGCGGAGACCGCGCTCGACCGCTACATCGCCAAACCCGACCCGGCATTCAAATGGGAACTCAAGAAAACGATTCCGGGCGAGGACCACACGTGCTACGTGCTCGAAATGACGTCCCAGACCTGGCGCTCCGCCAAGGACGTCGATCGGCCCGAGTGGACTCACTGGCTAACGATTATCAAACCCAAGACCGTCGCGCACCAAACCGCCCTGCTCTACATCGGCGGCGGCGACAACGGCGACGACATGCCGGAGCAAGTCAACGGACGATCGCTCACCCTGGCGCTCGGGTCGAATTCCGTCGTCGCCGATCTCGGCATGGTGCCGAACCAGCCGCTCTACTTCGCCGATTCCCGTCGTCACGGCCGCCACGAGGACGACCTCATCGCCTACAGCCGCGTGAAGTACATGGTCACAGGCGACGAGGAATGGCTCGTGCGCCTGCCGATGGTGAAAAGCGCCGTGCGCGCGATGGACGCCATCCAGCAATTCATGGCGAGCAGCGAAGGCGGCGCCGAGAAAATCGAGGATTTCGTCGTCTCCGGCGGATCGAAGCGCGGCTGGACGACCTGGCTCACCGGTATACAAGACGAACGCGTGCGCGCCATCATCCCGATCGTCATCGACGCCCTGAATATCGAAGCCATCACGCGGCATCATTTCGAGGCCTACGGATTCTTCTCGACCGCGCTGGGCGACTACGTCCGCCACGGCCTCTACCCGCGCGCGCTAGGCACGCCTTTCTTCAATAATGTGCTCGATATCGAAGACCCGTACCGTTACCGCGATCGCGATCGGCTCAAAATTCCCAAGTACGCGATTAACGCGTCCGGTGATCAATTTTTCCTGCCGGACAATTCGCAGTTCTACTTCCACGATATGCCCGACGAAAAATACCTGCGCTACGTGCCCAACGCGAAACACAATCTCGAAGGTTCCGACGCCCGCGAAAGCATGCTCGCCTTCTACCGCGCCGTGCTCGAAGAAAAACCCCGCCCGAAATTCTCCTGGAAAATCGAAGACCGCAGCCGCATCGCCGTCGAAGTCGTCGATAAGCCCACCCAAGTCAATCTCTGGAAAGCGACAAACCCAAAAGCCCGCGACTTCCGCCTCGACATCATCGGCAAGGCATGGACCAGCACGCCATTGCCCGAGGAATTCCCCAACAAGTACCTCGGCACGGTCGATACGCCGACCGAAGGCTACACCGCATTCTTCGTCGAACTCGTCTACGACAGCGGCTACGACGAGCCCTTCAAATTCACCACGGATGTGCTAGTGCTGCCCGACAAACTACCCTACACCCTGACGGAAGACACCGTGATCGAGTTGAAGTAACGGCCTCCACGAAGACCGAATCCGCCGAGATTTTCGTCGGCCCGTCATTCCCGCGCAGGCGGGAATCTCTCCGCTTCCACACGGCGCTTCCCCCACTCGTCGTCCCCGCAAGCTTCCCCACTCGTCGTCCCCGCAAGCAGTAAGCGGGGACCTCCTTCACCCCCATCACTCCCATTCTTCCCATACTTCCCATCATTCCCACCACAAACCCCGAGCCCTCCCCCCTACTCCGCCCCATCCCCCGCCAACACCCAAGCCTTACTAAACGCCGCATGCTTGATCGACTTCCCTTCCCCCTTGTCCTCGCCCTGGTTCACAAAATAACTGTACGAAGCATGCAACGTCCCATCGTTCGCCTCGATCAAGGACGGATAATGAAAAGACCCCGTGCCCGGTGCCTGCAATTCGAGGTGACGCGTCCATTTCCATGTGGCGCCGTCGTCGTCCGAGATCGAGACCGCGAGACTGTGCCGACCCTGCATCGTGTCATTGTAGATGCACGCCCAATCGCCGTCGCGCAGATTGATCACCTCGAGCCCCGCGCCCGGATTCGGCAGCGTCGCGTGATCGTAAACGACGCCCCACGTCTCGCCGCGATCCTTCGACTCCGCCACGTGCACCCGCTTCGGCGCCGGACCGTTGTCGCGCATATACGACACAATGGTCCCATCCTTCTTCTGCGCGAAACTCGGCTGAATGTTG
>JBGTJY010000475.1:0-5249 GCA_041744855.1 Candidatus Hydrogenedentales bacterium | reverse complement strand
TGGCCATGTGCGCCCCGTCCAGGCGACTAATTTTGTTGTTCGTAAGGTCCAGCGACTGGAGGCCTGTTAATCGGGCAATGTGGGCGGCACCCTCGGAACCGATTTTGTTCCAAGCGAGGTCGAGCGACCGGAGGCCTTTAATTTCGGCAATGTGTCTCGCGCCCCAGACATCAATGTCGTTGTGCGGTAGCCTGAGCGACTGGAGGCCTGTCAGCTTGGCGATGTGGGCGGCGCCCGTGGAACCAATTTCGTTGCCCGCGAGGTTTAGTGTATGGAGTCCATTCAATTTGGCGATGAAGAAAGCGCCCTCGTTACCGATCTTGTTACGCGTGAGGTCGAGCGACCGCAGGCCTTTGAGTTTGGCGATGTAAAACGCACCCTGGTCACTAATTTTGTTGTACGTGAGGTGAAGAGACCGGAGGCCTCTAAGTTTGGCGATGTGGGCCGCGCCTTTTGTCTCGATGGGAATTCCCGCAAGGAAAAGAGACCACAAGCAACGAAGCTTGGTCAATTCCCTCGGTATGTCAGGCAATTCTACTTTCAATTGGAATACGTGGTCTGATGGCCAACCCTCCTCCGCTCGGTTCAGCTCGGCGACACTAGAGCTTCCCCCGATTAAGGCCAGCTCCGTCCATTGTTCCTCCGAGGCGCGGTGAAGAACCTCTCGCAACTCTTCCACGCCGATTTTGCGAATTTCAGGGGATTCTTTGGCTCTGTCGTTCGGCATCTGAGAAACCTATTATTTCAATGGCTGCCAATTGCTTCATGCTATCCCAATACCCGTGCCCGAATGTAGGTTGGGGCGCGATCATTCCAGCGAATCGGGATCGTCAAGCCCGCTTCCGTCCGATGTTTGCCGAGTGTCGCGTTCATATGCTATTGTTCGCCGATTTTTCACTCCGCAGGGGTCGCGCCAAACGACTGGCCCGGGTGTCCCGCTTTGATCGGGATTGGGCCGCCGGACCCCGAGGTACAACCCGAAAGGAGTCCCGAACTGTGGCAACGATTACCATGCGAGACCTGCTCGAGGCAGGCATCCACTTTGGCCATCAAACGCGCCGGTGGAATCCCAAGATGGGCCGCTACATCTTTGGCGAGCGGCACGGCATCTACATCATCGACCTGCAGAAGACGCTGCGTCAATTGCAGAAGGCGTATGTCGCCGTGCGCGACAACTGTGCAAACGGGGGCACGCTGCTCTTCGTTGGCACCAAGAAACAGGCGCGGGAAGTCATCGAACGCGAGGCCCAGCGCTGCGGCATGTATTCGATGACGAACCGTTGGCTCGGCGGCACGCTGACCAATTGGCAAACCATCCAACGCAGCATCCGCAATCTCGTTCGGTTGGAAGAAATGGAAACGAACGGGAAGATGCAGCTATTGCCGAAGAAAGAAGTGATCCAGCTTCGCAAAGATCGCGAGAAGTTGAATAAGAACCTTTCCGGCATCAAGGCGATGGAAAAACTCCCGCAGGTGATGTTCGTCATCGATTCGCATCGCGAGGCCATTGCCATCCGCGAGGCGAAACGGCTCAATATCCCGTGCATCGCGATTGTCGATACGAATAGCGACCCGGACGAAGTGCCGATTCCCGTGCCGGGCAACGACGATGCGATTCGCGCGATCAGCCTTTTCTGCGCCGTGATTGCGGATGCCGCGATCGAAGGCCGCGCCGCGTACGAGAAGCGCCGCAAGGATGAAGAGACCGAACACCGCACCGCCTTGCGCGAGGCGACCAAGTCTGAGAAGGTCTCGCGCCAGCAGCGGAAATTCGCCGACGCGGATGAGCCATCGGCCCCTGGGCCCATGGCACTCGCTGAGATTGCCGACGGCGCGGATGGCGAAATGGATGAAGCCGTAGAGGCCGCCGAGGCGCTTGATGAGGCGCCGGCCGAGGCGGATGTCTGATTCGGACGACGCACCTCCCGTTCCCCTTCCAATGACGACCCTGCACGACCGAAGGAGCAAGATAAAGGCATGAGTTTCACGGCTGAAGACGTAAAAGCCCTGCGCGAAACTACCGGCGCGGGCCTGATGGATTGCAAAAAGGCGCTGACCGAGACCAAAGGCGACCCGGCCAAGGCTGCGACATGGCTGCGGGAAAAAGGCATTGCGAGCGCGGCCAAGCGCGCGGACCGCAAGGCGAAAGAAGGCGCCGTCACGTCCTACATTCACATGGGCGGAAAAATCGGCGTGCTTGCGGAAATCAATTGCGAGACCGACTTCGTCGCGCGGAGCGATCCGTTCCAGCAATTCTGCCGCGAGGTGTGCCTGCAGATTTGTTCCGTCGCGCCGCGGTGGGTGCGCCGCGAGGAAGTGCCGCAATCGGTCATCGACGCGGAAAAGAACATCTACATCGCGCAGATGCAGGACAGCGGCAAGCCGGCGAACATGCTCGAGAAGATTGCCGAAGGCAAGCTGCGCAAATTCTACGAAGAAAACTGCCTGCTCGAGCAACAGTTCGTGAAGAATCCCGAAGTGACGATCGACCAGCTCATGAAGGAACTGAGCGGCAAAATCGGCGAGAAGATCGATATCCGCCGATTCTCGCGCTTCCAGTTGGGCGAAGGCATGTCGGGCGCCGAAGACAACGGGACGGAGTGAGACGGACTCGAGGCGGAGCTTCGGTTGCGAGTGCGTCCCCGAATGGAAATTCAGGGACGAGATTGGCCAGTTCGTAGGGGCGGTTCGTGAACCGCCCGAGGGTTCTCGGTGCGGGGTGAATCGGTGAGTGGTCCGCGGTACAAACGTGTCTTGCTCAAGCTGAGCGGCGAGGCCTTGCAAGGCCCCAAGCTGGGCGGCATCGATTTCGAGACGGTCAGCCGTATCTGCGACGAGGTGAAAGAAGCGCACTCGCTCGGCGTGCAAATGGGCCTCGTGGTCGGCGGAGGCAACATCTTCCGCGGTAGCGAAGCGGCCGCCTCAAGCATCGACAAGCCGACGGCCGACTACATGGGCATGCTCGCGACCGTCATCAATTCACTCGCCCTGCAGGCGGCGCTCGAGGCGCGCGGCGTGCAGACACGCGTGTTGACCGCCATCGAAATGCCCCCCGTCGCCGAGCCGTACATTCGCAGACGCGCCGTGCGTCATCTCGAAAAGGGGCGCGTCGTCATCTTCGGCGCCGGCACCGGGAATCCGTTTTTCACGACGGACACCGCCGCCGCTCTCCGAGCGAAAGAAATCAACGCCGAAATCCTGATGAAGGCGACGAAGGTCGATGGCGTGTACGACAAGAACCCCGTGGGAAACCCCGACGCCAAGCGCTATGATGTGCTCGACTACACGACCGTGCTCGCGAAAAGTTTGGACGTGATGGATTCCACGGCCATCGCGTTGTGTCGCGAACACGGTTTGCCTATCCTCGTCTTCAACCTCAATCGAAACGGAAACGTCGTGAGGGCGTTGCACGGCGAACCGATCGGCACGATGGTGAAAGGAGACTGAAGCATGGTCGACGCAATCGTTCGCGAGACGCGCTCGAAAATGGAGAAATGTGTCGCCGCATTTCAACAGGAGTTGATGCACATTCGCACGGGCAGGGCCTCTACCGGGCTCCTGGACGCGATCGAAGTTGAAGTCTACGGCACGAAGATGAAGCTGAATCAGCTCGGCTCGATCACGGCGCCGGAAGCGCGGCTGCTCGTCGTGCAACCTTGGGACCGCACCCAGATGCAAGCGATCGAAAAGGCGATTCAGGCTTCGCCGCTCAATATCACGCCGAGCAACGATGGGACGGTCATCCGAATTCCCTTGCCGCAACTGACGGAAGATCGGCGCAAGGATTTGGTGAAGCTCGTTGGCAAACTCGCGGAAGAGGCGCGAGTCGCGGTGCGCAACGTCCGCCGCCACGAAATCGACACCGCGAAAAAACAGCAGAAAGACGGCGAACTGCCCGAGGACGCCGCGCACAAGCTGACCAACGAAATTCAAAAAGTGACGGACGAATTCGTCAAGAAAATCGACGACACATTCAATGCGAAGGAAGCGGAGATCATGGAAGTTTGAGGTCCCTCCCCTCCCACTCTTTCCCGATCTACATGTAATTTCACGTGGACCTCGACCCCAAGACCATCCCCCGCCACATCGCCATCATCATGGATGGCAACGGACGATGGGCCAAGCAGGAAGGCGTGACGCGCGCGCAAGGACACGAGGCCGGCGCGAAGGCCGTCCGCGCGACCATCGAAATCTGCCGCGAACTCGAGCGCGTCGAAATACTTTCGCTGTACGCATTCTCGACTGAAAACTGGCGGCGCTCGAAAACCGAAGTCAGCTCGCTGTTTCGCCTGCTGAGCAAGTACATCAAGATTGAAATCGAAAATCTGCATCGCGAGGGGATTCGCGTGTCGTACATGGGCCGGCGCGAGGGGCTTTCCGCGCGCGTGTTGGCCGACATGGACGCGTCCGTCGAAC
The DNA here is from genome assembly GCA_041744855.1 of Candidatus Hydrogenedentales bacterium. Lineage (GTDB taxonomy): Bacteria > Hydrogenedentota > Hydrogenedentia > Hydrogenedentales > JBGTJY01. The sequence continues at coordinate 833 of JBGTJY010000475.1, read as the reverse complement.
GCACGAAGAATAACGACAAGATGCTCGTGAATGTGGGCATCAACTACGGCGGCCGCGCGGAGATTGTCGACGCGTGCAAGGCGATCGTGCGCGAAAAAATATCGCCCGATCGGATTACCGAGGACACGATCGCGGAGCACCTTTACGTGCCGGTTTCACGCGAGGTCGATCTCCTGATTCGCACGAGCGGCGAGATGCGATTGAGCAATTTCATGCTGTGGCAACTTTCCTACGCGGAGCTGTATGTCACGAACACGCTGTGGCCCGATTTCCGCAAGCCGCATCTATTGGCAGCGATCGAAGAATACCAGTCGCGTCAACGCCGATACGGGGCACGGTGATGGCTGCGAAATCCGGACTCGGCGCGCGGCTCGGCACCGCGGCGGTATTGTTGCCCCTGACGCTAGCGCTCATCTGGGTGCCGGCGCTGTCGATCGGCTGGGTCCTATTTGTCGCGGCGCTGGCAGCGATCGGCATGCATGAACTGCTGCGTCTCGTGAAGAAGAAATTCGGCGCGGGCGGCGACGATTGGCTGGCCGTCGCATGCGCGGTGATCGTCGGCGCAGCGGCATTCCGCCAGCCTGTATTGGTTTCGCAACTTCTGTTGATCGGCATATTCGCGGGAATTCTCGCGCACCTGAGGCATTCGCAGGCGTCGCTGATTCAGATTCCCGCGCTGGTGTTCGGCCTCGTTTATTTGGGCTGGTTCCCCGCGCACATGGTCCTGCTGCATCGGCTGCCCGACCACGGTCCCGCGTACGTGATGGCCGTGATCGTCGCAGTCGTCTTGACGGATAGCGGCGCGTATTTCATCGGCAAGAAATTCGGACGCC
>JBGTJY010000474.1:0-1721 GCA_041744855.1 Candidatus Hydrogenedentales bacterium | reverse complement strand
TGGGCGCGAATTTTCTGAAATTGGACGTTGAGCGTTGGACGTTGCACGTTGGACGTTAAGATTTGGAAAGCAGGAGAAACAATATGACCACCGAAAACAAACCGCCCTACAGCCCAGGATTGGCTGGCATCGTCGCTGGCGAGACTTCGATTTGCTGGGTCGATCCGAACGCGGGCCTGATGTATCGCGGCTACGACATTCACGGCATGGCCGAGCAGGCGAACTTCGAGGAGGTCGCGTATTTGCTCTTGAAAGGCGAACTGCCGAACGCGCAGCAGTTGATCGATTTCGGGAAGGAAATCTCGAGCCAACGGGAATTGCCGGGGCCGGTGCTGGAGATGTTGCGGCTGTTGCCGAAGACGATGCACCCGATGGACGTGTTGCGGACGGGCGTGTCGATGCTGGCGGGTTTTGATCCGGATCTGAACGATCATTCGCACGACGCGAATGTGCGGAAGGCGGTGCGCCTCATCGCGCGCGTTTCGACTTTAATCACGGACGGCTGGCGCATCTCGCAAGGGCAGGATCCGATTGCGGACAAGAACGATCTGACACACGCGGGCAACTTCCTCTACAAGCTGACCGGCAAAATGCCCGAGACCTGGCAGATCCGGATGCTGGATACGATTTTCATCCTCTACGCAGATCACGATTTCAATGCTTCGACCTTCGCCGCGCGCGTTACGGCTTCGACGCTCTCCGATATGTATGCGGCGGTCACGTCGGCGTGCGGAACTTTGAAGGGCCCGCTCCACGGCGGTGCGAACGAGGAATCGATGAAGATGCTCGACGAAATCAAAACGCCGGAACGCGCCGAAGGCTGGATGATGGACGCGTTGGCAAAGAAGGCGAAGATCATGGGCTTCGGTCATCGCGTTTACAAAGAAGGCGATTCGCGGGTGCCGATCATGCGCGACATCGCGCGGGATTACGGGAAGCGGATCGGAAAGGAAAACTGGGTTCCGATCTGCGAAAAACTCGAGGCGACGATGGAACGCGAGAAAGGTCTGTGCGCAAATGTGGACCTCTACGCGGCGCCGGTTTTCACGATGTTTGGATTTCCGTCGGAGTTGAACACGCCGATCTTCGCCGTCTCGCGTGTGGCCGGCTGGTGCGCACACGTGACCGAGCAGCACGACAACAATCGCCTGATCCGTCCGCGTTCCATTTACGTGGGAACGGAGGAGCGGCCTTACAAACCGACCGCGGATCGCGGTTAGGTCGTGCCGAAAATGTCCGACGCCGGTCCCTCGCTCCAAGAACTCTACGCGCCCGCGAACGCGTGCTGGGGTTGCGGGCCGGCGAATGCGGAAGGACTGCGCATCCGCAGCTTTGCGCAGGGCGACGAAGTAGTGGCGGAGTGGAAACCGGAGCCGCGCTACGAGGCGTTCCCTGGCGTCTTGAATGGCGGCATCATCGGCACGTTGCTCGATTGCCACTGCAACTGGACAGCGGCCTGGCACTTGATGAAGCAGGCGGGCGAAGATCGTCCGCCATGCACGGTGACGGCGGATTACGCGATCAAGTTATTGCGCCCGACGCCGACGGCCGGCGCGGTTTTTCTTTCGGCGAAGGTCGTCGAGTCGACGGCTACGCGGGCGACGATCGAGGGCACGTTAACCGCGGGCGGGAAGATTTGCGCGACCTGTCGCGGAACGTTTGTCGCGGTTACGGAAGGCCATCCGGCCTTCCATCGTTGGTAGGAGCGCGCCCAGCAGGAC
>JBGTJY010000473.1:0-3504 GCA_041744855.1 Candidatus Hydrogenedentales bacterium | reverse complement strand
CCCGGTTCCGTTTCCTTCGAACCAAACAGCACCGACGAAACACTCGTCATCTCGAATGGCGGCGGCGGCACGCTCGAATGGACCGCGCGCGAAGTGCAGCGCGTCGGCGAGCTCGCGGACAATACCTGGGAACCCGCGGACGCGGAGTTCTTCTCGCTTTCGTCGGAAGATGGCACGCTTTCGGGCGGCATCGTAACGGGTAGCGCCACGACGGAAATCGATCGTCTCGATATCAACGCCGAGCGGGGCGATTTGCCGCCCGGTCTCTACAGCGGTTTCGGCGTACAAATCACGGCGAACGGCGAGACGCGCAATATCCCGGTCGCGCTCAGCATCGAGTCCGCCCTCGAAGTTTCACCCACCGATCTTTCGATTCCGACCAATTCCGACACGGGCAGCTTCGTGATCAGCAACGCGGGCGCCGAGACACTCAACTTCGTGATTCTCGCGTTGTCCGACGCGTCAGACCCCGAATCCGTCATCGCGATTCCGCCGTACCTCTCGGTCGCGCCGAGCGGCAGTGTTGCACCGGGCAGCGCGCAAGCGATCACCGTTCGCGTCGATCGCGAAGGCCTCGCCACGCAGGTCTACGAAACGTTCCTCCTCGTGCGCTCGCAAACCGGCGAGATCGTCGTCACGGTGACATTCGGTGTCGGCGGCGCATCCGTGTTCGATGTCACGCCCGACGCCATTACGATTCCCGTGAATATCTACGGTACCGGCGATTCAGCCACCGCCGATTTCACGATCATGAATCCGGGCGACAATCCCTTCGAATGGTCGCTCGATTTTGAAGACGCCGACGTCCCGGGCGTACCCATTGGCCTGCCGTCGTTCATCGAGTTGAGCCAAGTCAGCGGCACGCTCGACGCCGGCCGCGATCAGGTCGTGACGATCACGGTCGACCCGGGCGGCGTGGATCAGGCGGGTATCACCGAGATCAATATCTTCGTCGACGCGGCAGAAATCGGACGCCAATTCATCACGTTGCGCGTCATCGCCATCGAAGGGACGCAGCTCTCGATCCAGCAGACGCCGCCCTTCCGCACCGTTGGCATTCTCGATTTCGGCACTGAAAACGACATTCTCACGCTCGGCGTCGGCAATACCGGCGGCCCGGGTACTCGCATGACGTTTACGATGACGACGGATCGTCCCGACCTCATCAAGCTGCCGGTTCCGCCGAGTGGCGAGAGTGTCGGTATCGAGTGTCTGGACATCCATTATTTGTTCTGTTACGACTGGCAACCATTCGCAATCGTGATCGACCGCGCGGCGATGAATCCTGACGCCGAAGTGGACGGCGGCGAGATTCTCATCGAGGCCGAAGGGGTCCCGCCGGTTACCGTGGCGGTCGCCGTTACGCGCGCACCGTTGCGCATCGAAGGCGCGCAAAACCGGAGCCGTCCACCCAACGTCGCGCGCTTCGTATTCATCTTGCGCGATTCGCTTCTGCAAGCCATCGACACGACGAATCCCGACGTGATGCGCAATATCGAATTCAGCATCGAAGAAGACGGATCCCCGCTCGAACTCGACGAAACGAACAGCTTCGTGCAGGGCCCCGGCGGATTGAAACAGAACATCGTACTGATGCTCGACTTCACCGGAAGTATGTTCCGTGCCGGAGCGGAAGATGGCGTCCCGAACGGACAAGTCATCGACGAAATGGTCGACAGCGCGATCGAGTTCATCGACGATCTGCCTGAAACTTACCGCATCGCGATCATGGAGTATCACGAAAAGAATCAGGACGATCGCGAAATCCATCCGTTCACGACCGACAAAGAAGCGCTTCGCATGGCGCTCGAAAACTTTTCGCTCGATCCCGCGGACCACGGCGAATCTGAAGTGTTCGACGCGCTCGGCTCGGCCATCGAATCACTCGTCGATCAAGACCCGACCGAACTGCCCTTCGACGACGCGGATGTGCGCGCGATCGTGTTCGTCTCCGACGGGAATGACACCTCGTCGGTGCTGACCTCCGGCGAAGTCCTCGCCAATGCTTCCGCAGCCCGAGTGCGGCTCTACCCCGTGGTATTCGGGGACTCCGTCAACCTGGCCCCGCTCGTCGATATGGCGAACGAAAGCGGCGGCCACTTGTATAACGTCATCGCGCCTCGCACGTTGCCGGATTTCCTCGGGCGTCCCGAACGCGAAGGCCAGGTGTGGTTCGACCTTCAGCGCCAGATCGTGCTGACCTATGTTTCCCTGCTGGATCGCGCCGGCTCGTATCGCATCACGGCGTCGTTCCTCGACGATTCGGGTAACACCATTTCGGGATCGTTCGAGCGGGACGGCATCTTCTTCCCGGGCGAACCGCGCGCCGGCCAAATCAGCCTGACGACGACGGGCATATCGGACATGGGCCGCGCCGACGTTTGGGTGCGCACCGATTACGTCCCGCGCAACATTTCCGAATTCCGATTCCGGCTCATCATTCCGCCCGCGTTCCTCGACAATCTTGACGGCGTCGAGTTGGCTACGAGTCCGGAAGACGACGGCCTGCTCTCCGGCTGGCGCCTATTGGCCGGCGAAGACGGCGTGGTATTCCTCGTAACGGAACCGGAGAATCCGCTCCTCTTCGGCGCATTCGGTAACTTGCTGCGTCTCCGTTTCGAAGGTCTCGACATCGACGACTCGTTCCCGATCGGTTTCCGCGTCGACAACACGCTCTACGCGCAGACCAATCCCAATTCGACGGTCGACACCAGTTTCTTCGTATACCCAGGTAGCCACACGAATCCGGGCGACGACTTGATTGTCGAGCGCGCTGCCGATATCGCGCCGCCCGCGGCGACCGTAGCGGATTTGCAGGACGACTCGTTCGATCCCGATTCGCTCTTCGCCTATGACCGCGACGAAGACGGCATTCCGGATTTCGACGATCCCGCGCCGGACGACATCGAGGCGCCAGGCAACATCGTGACGCCGTCGCTCGTGCGGTTCCCGGCCGGCATCTCGATGGATTCAATGACGATTCGCAATAACCGGCTCGACACCCTCGAGTGGAACATCGCCGAAGACCTCGACACGCTTCCATTCAGCGTGGCGTTCTCCGCGGCCAGCGGCATGCTCGCGCCAGGAGAAACCGAAGTCGTCGACATCCTGGTCGTGCGGACGGCGCCCGATGGGACGCCGCTCGTGCCGGGTACCTACAGCGCCACGGTAACGATCGTGTCGGATGTGCTCACCGAGCCAGAGACTCTTACGTTAACCGTTGAAGTGCCGCCGGGAGCCTAAGCATGTGCCCCCTGATTCCGAAGCTGGTAGAGGAGTTCATGAGTATGCCACGGAAAATCCGGTGCACGCCGGCCCCGGCCAACCGCGCGGTAGCCGCCCCCGGCAACAAGGCGGCGCTCGTCTCGGCTACGAATTCGTTCGCGTTCGCCGCGAAGGCGATCGCGTGCGCTGCGCTGGCCGTATCGTTTACCGGGTGCCCGCTCGTGGGCGCGCCTGTTCTTTCCATTTCGCAAGTCGCGTTCAATTTCACCAACGACCTGC
>JBGTJY010000472.1:0-2915 GCA_041744855.1 Candidatus Hydrogenedentales bacterium | reverse complement strand
CTCCGATCCCGTCCCCACGATTGTGGGCAACAATGCAGGGTCCAATCCAATCGCCGAACAGATTTCGCCGTCCCACTCGCGCCGATGAACGTTGTACATCTGCGTCGTCGTCGCGAACGTGAATTCCGTCGCGTGCGCCCCGCACAAGAAATAGTGAAACAAATCCGGCATGAACAAAACGCCCCGGGTCGCGTCGAGCAACGCAGGTTCATTCTGCGCGACGGCGAATAACTGGTAGAGCGAATTCAGCCGCATGAACTGCACGCCCGTCTTCGCGTAGACCGTTTCGCGCGGCATGCGCTCAAAAAAGCGCTCCATCATGCCCTCGGTGCGCTCGTCGCGGTACGCAACCGGCAGCCCCAACAGCGAGCCGTCCGCCGCGATAAGCCCGAAATCAACGCCCCACGTGTCCACGCCCACGCTCAGGGGCCGCGCGCCAATCCGCGCGCATTGAACCAGTCCTTCCAGTATCTCCTCGAAAATTCGGTAGACGTTCCAACGCCAATGACCTTGCATGCGGATTGGCCGCGTCGGAAATCGATGAATCTCGCGCAACGAAATTGCGGAGGAAGTGACTTCGCCCACGACAACGCGGCCGCTCTCCGCGCCGAGATCGATCGCCAGATGCATCGTCATCGGGCGAACCTACAGTCTTCTTGTGGATTTCCGCCTGGTGCTAGCGGCGGGGCGTCCACTCCGGGTTCGTAGCGACCGGGGCAGAGGTAGCGGGGGGCAGATTGGCGAGTGCGGCAATGGCGGACCATGAAACCAGCTTGAAATTCTGCGTACCCGAATCGTCTTCGTCGTCTTGCGCCACGAAAAGCCCAGCAGGGAATCGCGGCCCCAAATTCGATGCGACAACGTCGATCCCGTCCGTACCCGTCACCCGATCGATCCCGTCGCCATCGCCAACCCCGAACGATAACACATACTCGTTCGCGCCTTCCCGGCGATACACGACGAACTCGTCGCTACCCTGACTCGACGCAATCAAGTACCCCGTCTTGTCGCCCGTGTAGATCAATGCCAACCCTTCGACATCCGCAGTCAGGCGTCCGCCGCCCGCCGTCGTGTCCACGAGTGATCGCCACTCGTCCTCGTCGCGCTCCACCGGCTCCGCGGGATATCGCCAAATCCCGATGTTCTCTTCGCCGACATACACGACCCCGAGATCATCGTCGGCAACGCATCCCTCCGTCTGGCCGCCGACATGGAACGTGCGCGCCAAAGTAGCCGTCACGAATCCGTCGCTCGCGCCCAGCAGCCATTGCTGAACCATGCCCTCCTTCGAATTGAAGAAGGCATAAAACGCGCCGTCCTTCGGGCTGCGATACAGACACGACCCGTAGACCTCGAAGCCCAACGAGACCGGCGATTGTACGGGCGCGGCGCCCAAACGCCCCGTCTCGGCGTCAACGAAATAAATCACCATCGTGTTGTCAGTCCGATTCCCCGCGACCACAATATCGCGAGTCGCATCCCCAAACGAAAAACCATAACGGACATCGACGTTATTCAATTCGCCGTCTTCGAGAAATTGAACTTGCGTGCCGTCCAAATCGTAGACGCCAAGCCCTGCATCCTTGTCCGTCCCAATAATCAGACTTTTCGCGGGATCGTTGGGATGTACCCAAATCGCCGGATCGTCCGCCGCATCTCCCGACGAAACCACCGGCTGCGTCTCGACGGACGCAATAGCGACCAATGTATCGTCCGCGCGAGCCTGCGCGCCCAATATCACCAACCCAACGAGCGCGAAGCACAAAAAGTCCCCCTTTGAAGGGGGCAGGCTTTTCAGTGCAGAGCTTAGGGGGATGTAGCGTCGCACCATCAATCCCACATCCCATCCACCATGCGCTCCGAGAAGAACCGCCCCTCGCCCACCGAGCTATTCATCATCGGGAAGTCACCCGGATACCGTTGAAAATCCACGTGTCCATCGAGGTACAAAATGTTGCAACCGCCGGGGATGTGGTTGAACACCTCGAGCCGCGGTCCCGGCGCGCCGCCATCGGCAACTTTCCCCTCCTGCCCCCACGGGTCCATCAACACGGGCACAACGGTCACCGTCGCGTCTGCCGCTCCTGGATTGTTGATGTCCGTAATCAAAAATCGCTCCACGCCCTCCCGCAGACGGAAAATCGTGTCCGGCGCCAGCGTCCCGCCATCCTGTTGCCGCGAGCCGTTGCTGAATCCGTTCTCCACGTCGATATCCCCGCGCGAAGTCATCACGCCCTCTTGCTGGCCAAAGGAATACCGTTCGCCCGCGGGAAACTCGAACGTGCCCGTCCAAGTCCCATTGTCCACAAACGTCACATTGTTGTAAGGACAACCCGCGCCCAGGTTCATTTGGATGGACGTCGTGTAAAAGTCGCGCGTCGCTTCGAACGCTACTTCATTTGCGTCCATCACGATCGCGGCTTGAGTCGGCGTCGTCGTGGCATAGCCGAAATAGTGATAGGATCGGGGCACGCTCAAATGCGCCAGCTTACAATTGCCGTTCGCCAGACCTTGCCCCATCAACTGATCGATTTGATCGAGGCCGGTCTCGAAATCGAGCACCTGTCCGCCGTATTCGCTCACGTCGGCGCCGGAGTCGGACGGACACACCGTAATCGCCGCGTCGGGCAAATACTCCGGATACAGTTGCCGCATGTTCGGCAGGTTCATCTCATGTTTGAAGCCCGGCGAGATATCGGTGTACGCGGGGAAAACTTCGCCCGACGACTCGCTCGCGTACATCTTGAACACGAGGCCCCACTGCTTCAGGTTATTCGCACACGAAGCCCGCCGCGCCGCCTCTCGCGCCCGAGCCAACGCCGGCAACAAGAGCGCGGCGAGAATCCCGATGATCGCGATCACGACCAACAACTCAATCAGTGTAAATCCGTTTCGTTTCATGTTGGTTCCTTAAA
>JBGTJY010000471.1:0-2897 GCA_041744855.1 Candidatus Hydrogenedentales bacterium | reverse complement strand
GCATTTGCGATCGGGTCGCGATCGTCGGCATGGGCTGTACGTCCTTCGGCGAACATTGGGACAAGAGTATCGACGACATGCTCGTTGAGGCCGCCAACGAAGCGCGGAAATCAGCGGGCGTTACGCCGGACGATATCGACGCCTACTGGCTCGGCACGATGGGCAATCTCTCGGGCCTCACCGCGTCTGAACCGCTCAAGATTCAGTACAAGCCGGTGACGCACGTCGAGAATTTCTGCGCGACGGGATCGGAGGCGATGCGCAACGCGGCGTATGCCGTCGCGTCCGGGGCGTACGATTGCGTGATGGCGATTGGCGTCGAGAAACTGAAAGACAGCGGCTTCTCGGGTCTCGCGACGGGAAGCGGTCCCACCGACGGCTCGGATCCCACAACGACCGCGCCGGCGGCCTTCTCGATGCTCGCGCCGGCCTATTTCAAGAAGTACGGCCTCGCGCCCGATCAAGGCAAGGAAGTGCTCGCGCGCATCGCGATGAAGAATCACGCGAACGGCGCGAAGAATCCGAAGGCACAATTCAGGAAAGCAGTCGATCTCGAAACCTGCCTGTCGTCGCCAAAGGTTGCCGGCGCGCTCGGCATCATGGATTGCTCCGGCGTGAGCGATGGCTCGGCCGCGGCGATTCTCGTGCGCGCGGAAGATGCGCACAAATACACCGACAAGCCGATCTACATCAAGGCGCTCTCGTTCATCGCGGGCCCCGCCGAAGGTCCTATCCGCCAGGACTACGACTTCACGACATTCCCGGAAGTCGTCCATTCCGCGCGCGACGCCTACGCCCAAGCGGGCATCACGAACGCTCGCGAACAAATCTCGATGGCCGAAGTGCACGACTGCTTCACGCCGACGGAACTGGTGCTCTACGAAGACCTCGGCTTCGCCCCGCGCGGCCAAGCCTGGCGCGATGTCCTTGACGGCACGTTCGAGCTCAGCGGCAAACTTCCGGTGAATCCCGACGGCGGCCTGAAATCATTCGGCCACCCGATCGGCGCATCGGGCCTCCGCATGATGTACGAGATGTGGCTCCAGCTTCGCGGCGAAGCAGGCCCACGTCAAATCGACAACCCGAAAATCGGCCTCACACACAACCTGGGCGGCCGCCCGGGTAAGTGCGTCAGCTTCGTTTCTCTGGTGGGACGCGATCGGAATAACTAAGCGAGATTTTCCAATAGCAGGTTTGTCGAACGCCCGGCGATTCGCCGGGCGTTTTTTTATGCCGCGAGATTAAGCATCAACAAAAGCGGGTGAACGTTACAGGTTAGCGCCGCTCGAACAAGATGTTTTTTACGCGTCCGGCGGTGATGCGGAAGCCGGTGACTTTGCCGTCCGCGCCGCGTTCGAAGTGGTAGCGGTAGGTTGCGCGGAACCAGCCGTCGTGAATCGGTTCGAGTTTCATGGGGCTGGAATTCGGACGACTGAGCTCGGCGTGGTCGCCGTTCATCGCGATGACGTACTCGACTCCAACTTCCGGACTGTGGTACGTGCCCGCGAGGTCTTCGGGCGGCCACGTCGATGCGCCGTCGCCAATGCGCCGATAGGTCTGCGGCTTCCCAGTCGCCGGGATAACCTGGACGGCCGTAGGCGTCGCTCCGTCCTCTCCAACGAAGATGACCTCGGTGAACGCATCGCGGGATTGGGGACGGAACCGCGACGGATCGAGCGCATCGAGCGTCAGATCGAGATTGCCGATTTTCAAGTGGAGCGCATCGTCGCGGAATTCGACCGTCGCGAGTCCGCCAGTTTCCTCGGCGAAAAAACGACCCTCCTTCGCCTTTAGTTCGCGCTTCTTCAGCTGGATGGGCGCGGCCTCTACACGGGCCGCAGTTTTTTCCTCGTCCGGCGACGGGCCTAAATAAATCTCCGCGATCTGTTTCACGAGCCCATCGGGATTCATCGACGCCATGTTGCAGAGGACGGCGATGCTCAAGCGCTCTTGTGGAAATCGCGTGAATTGGGATCGAAAACCGAGCCACGCCCCGCCGTGCTCAACGATGGGCCTGCCGAGTTTCAACCCGTGCGACAAACCGAGTGCGTAGTCGATCTCGGTGCCGTCGTTGAGTTTTCCTCGCTGAAGCATCTGCTCGACGAAAGCCGCGCCGCCGACTTGGGGCGTGTAGAAATTCGCGTCCCACTTCGCGAGGTCGCCGACGGTCGACATTACGTTGCCGTCTCCTTCGACGACGTCGAGGCGACTGGCAGGGCGTACTTTGGCGCCGCGAAGCGGGTAGCTCAGCGCGCGCGTGTCGGTGAACAACGAGAGGTCCGTATCGACAACGGTCTGCGACATGCCGAGCGGCGTGAAGATGCGGTCTTGCGCGAACTTGGTCATGGTCATTCCGCTGGCGCGGTGGACGATGATTGCGAGCAGGACGTAGCCGGAATTGCTGTAGAGATATTCCGCGCCCGGCGCGAAGTTGAGTTCCTTTTGGCGCGCGACGATATCGAGGACGACTTGGTTGTCCATATCCGATTCGTCGCTCAGCCCCGCGAGGCCGCGAATCACGAGGTAGTCGCGCAAGCCGCTCGTGTGCTGCAGCAAATGACGGATGGTGATGACGTTGCCATAGTCCGGCACTTCGGGCAGGAATTTCCGGATGTCGTCATCGAGCGAGAGCCTGCCGTCTTGGGCCAACAGCGCGATGCAGGCCGCGGCGAATTGTTTCGACGTGGAACCCAGGTTCATAAGAGAGTCCGGCGTCAACGGCTTGGCGCCCGCGATGTCTTGCATGCCGTAACCTTTGGCGAAGACGAGCGCGCCATCCTTGATGACGCCAACGACCGCGCCGGGCGAATCGGGGGCATTGTATTTTTCGAAGAGTGCGTCGATGCGCGCTTCGGGCGCTTCGATTTGCGCGTTGGCGATCGAGGCGACAACGCAGA
>JBGTJY010000470.1:0-9545 GCA_041744855.1 Candidatus Hydrogenedentales bacterium | reverse complement strand
CGTGGCCTCCGGCGACTTGTCGCGTAAAATTACCGTCGACGTGCGCGGTGAGATTCTGCAGCTGAAAGAAGCGATCAACACGATGGTCGATCAGCTTCGTTCGTTCGCATCCGAAGTGACACGTGTTGCACGCGAAGTTGGTACCGAAGGAAAGCTTGGCGGACAGGCAGTGGTGCCCGGTGTGGCGGGTACGTGGAAAGACTTGACCGACTCCGTGAACGCGATGGCCTCGAATCTCACGGCGCAGGTGCGTAACATCGCCGAAGTGACTACCGCCGTCGCGCGCGGCGACCTCTCGCGCAAGATTACGGCGGACGCGAAGGGCGAAATCCTCGAGCTCAAGAACACCATCAACACGATGGTGGACCAATTGAACGCGTTCGCGGCGGAAGTGACGCGCGTCGCGCGCGAAGTCGGGACGGACGGCAAACTCGGCGGCCAGGCCACGGTGCCCGGGGTCGGCGGCACGTGGAAAGACCTCACGGACTCCGTGAACGTCATGGCGGCCAACCTCACGAACCAGGTGCGCGGGATCGTGAAAGTCGTGACGGCGGTCGCCGACGGCAACCTCCGCCAGAAGTTGACCGTGGAAGCGAAGGGTGAAGTCGCGGCGCTCGCTGAAACGATCAACAGCATGACCGATACGCTCGCGACCTTCGCGGAACAGGTGACTAACGTCGCGCGCGAAGTCGGCGTCGAGGGTCGGCTTGGCGGTCAAGCGAACGTGCCCGGCGCGGCAGGCACGTGGAAAGACCTCACGGAAAAAGTGAACCTGCTCGCGGCGAACCTGAGCACGCAAGTGCGCGCGATCGCGGAAGTGGCCACGGCGGTGACGCAAGGCGACCTCACGCGCTCGATTCAGGTGGAAGCGCGCGGCGAAGTGGCGGAGCTGAAAGACAACGTCAACACGATGATCAACAACCTGCGCAGCACGACCGAGCGCAACATGGAGCAGGACTGGTTGAAGACCAACCTCGCGAAGTTCGCGGGCATGCTCCAGGGGCAACGCGATCTGTTCACGGTCGGGCAAATGCTGCTGTCCGAACTCGCGCCGCTGGTCCATGCGCAACAGGGCGCCATCTATCAAATGGAGACCGGTTCGGAACCGTGCTTGCGGCTGCTGGCGGGATACGCGCAACGGCCCGATCAACCGGAGATCATCCACATCGGCGAAGGCCTCGTGGGTCAGTGCGCGCTCGAGAAGCAGCGCATCCTGCTGACGGAAGTCCCGGCGGACTACACGCATATTCACTCGAGCCTTGGCGAGTCCTCCCCGCGAAATATCGTCGTGCTGCCCGCTATCTTCGAAGGCGAGACGAAAGCGGCCATCGAGCTCGCGTCCCTCAAGCCGTTCCCGACGACGTACCTGGCGTTCCTCGAGCAGCTCACGCTGAGTATCGGCGTCGTGTTCAATACCATCGAGGCCACGATGCGGACGGAGAATCTGCTGCAACAATCGCAACAGCTCACGGTGGAACTTCAATCGCAGCAGAAAGAACTTCAGCAGACCAACGAAGAGCTCGCGGAAAAGGCGAAGCAGTTGGTCGAGCAGAACGTGGAAGTCGAGCGCAAAAACAAGGAAGTGGAACAGGCGCGGCGCGCGCTCGAGGAGAAGGCGACGGAATTGGCGCTCACTTCCAAGTACAAGTCCGAATTCCTTGCGAACATGTCGCACGAGCTCCGTACGCCGCTCAACTCGATCCTCATCCTGGGGCAACAGTTGGCGGAGAACACGGGCGGCCACCTCACGACCAAGCAAGTCGAATTCGCGCGGAACATTCACTCCGCGGGCTCCGACTTGCTCACGCTCATCAACGACATCCTCGACCTCTCGAAGATCGAGTCCGGCACGGTGACGATCGATAGCGAGGAAACGACGTTCGGCGCGTTGTGCGACAGCGCTGAACGTAACTTTAAGCACGTGGCCGAAGGAAAGAATTTGTCGTTCCAATTGGAGCTGGATCCCGAACTGCCGCAGACCTTCGTGACCGATCCCAAACGCCTGCAACAGATATTGAAGAATCTGCTTTCGAACGCCTTTAAGTTCACGACGAACGGATACGTCGCGATGCACATTCGCATGGCCAAGGAAGGTTGGACGCCGGACCACCCCGTGTTGAGCCGCGCGCCCGCGGTGATTTCGCTGGCCATCTCGGACACGGGTATCGGCATTCAACCCGAGAAGCAACGCCTGATCTTCGAGGCCTTCCAACAGGCCGACGCGGGCACGAGCCGTAAATACGGCGGCACGGGTCTGGGTCTCGCGATCAGCCGGGAACTCGCCAACTTGCTCGGCGGCGAAATCCGGCTTCAAAGCGTTCCGGGCCAAGGCAGCACATTCACGCTCTACCTGCCGTTGAGCACGGCGTGGAGCGGATGGACATCGGTGCCTCCCGCGCCCACGCCGGCGGTACGCCAGATTACGCCGGTGCTGCCCGCGGTACACGAAGAAGTCATCGACGACGATCGCGCGACGGTAGAGCCGGACGATCTTTCCGTGCTGATTATCGAAGACGACCCGCACTATGCCCGCGTGTTGCTCGGGCTCGCGCGCGACCGCGGCTTCAAGGGCATCGTGGCCACGCGCGGACAACAGGGCCTGACCCTCGCGCGTCAATATCGGCCCGCGGCGATCACGCTCGATATCTTCCTGCCGGACATGCTCGGCTGGACGGTGCTCAATCGCCTCAAGATCGATCCCACCACGCGCCACATCCCGGTGCAGATCATTTCGTTGGAGGCCGAGCGCCAGCATGGTTTGTCGCATGGCGCGTTCTCCTATCTCGTGAAACCGGCGACGACCGATGAACTTGAGCAGTGCTTCGAGCGCATAAAGACATTTATTAAGCCGCGGCTCAAACGCCTCCTTGTCGTCGAAGACAACGACATGGAGAGCCAGAGCATCGTCGAGCTGCTCGGCCACGACGACATCGAAATCAAAATTGCCAACACCGGCGAGGACGCATTCCGCATGCTGCTCGACGAAAAATTCGACTGTTGCGTGCTCGATCTGCGATTGCCGGATATGACGGGCTTCGACCTGCTCTACAAGATTCAAGGCGAGAGCGTGCTCAGCCAAATTCCGATCATCGTCTTTACGGGAAAAGTTCTGGACCCCGAGGAAGAAAAGCAACTGCGCGCCATGGCGAAAAGCGTCGTGCTCAAAGACGTGCACTCGCCGGAACGCCTCTTCGACGAGACTGCTCTCTTCCTGCACCGCGTCATTAACGATCTCCCCAAACCCAAGCAGCAACTGCTCGAACACCTCCACACTTCCAACCAGGCACTGCAAGGGCGTACAGTGCTGGTCGTGGACGACGATGCCCGCAATATTTTCGCGCTTGCGGGCGTCCTCGAGGACCACGAGATGCAAGTGCTCACCGCGACGAATGGGCGGCAGGCCATCGAGACCCTCGTAAAGGCGGAGGGCGTCAACGTCGTTTTGATGGACATCATGATGCCGGAAATGGACGGGTTTGAAACGATGCGCGAAATTCGCAAGGACCCGCGCTTCCGCGGCCTGCCGATTCTCGCGCTCACGGCCAAAGCGATGAAAGGGGACCGGGAAAAATGTCTCGAGGCAGGTGCGTCGGACTACATCGCCAAACCAGTGAACATCGAGCAGCTTTTGTCGCTCTTACGCATTTGGCTCTACCGCTAACCTGACGGAGCACGGACGGTGATGATCGATCTGCAAGATCGCCTTGATTCAGATTTCCAGTGGGACGGCCGGCCCGGAAGCGGATCGACCAACATTCTTCTGGTTGACGACGACGCGAGGAATCTAGACGTATTAGAGAGCATCCTGGGTTGTCCCGAATACCGGATGGTGCGGGCGAAGAGCCCCGATGAGGCGCTGCACGCGCTCATGAGCGAGGAGTTCGCGCTACTCGTACTCGATGTGCGCATGCCGAACATGAGCGGTCTCGAACTGGCTCATCTCGTGAAGCAACGGAAGCGTACGCAGAACATTCCGATCATTTTCATGACCGCCTACTACCAGGAGGATGAACACATCCTGCAGGGCTACGACGTCGGCGCGGTGGACTACCTCAGTAAGCCTTGCAATCCAGGCGTGCTGCGCTCCAAGGTGGCGGTGTTCGTGAATCTGCATCGCGCCAACCAGGCGTTGCGGGACGAAATCGTCGAGCGCAAGAACGCCGAACAACGCGTCGCCGAACGCACGAAGGAAGTTCAACGTCTCGTGCATCAACTCCGCGCGCTCGCCACCGAGTTGATGCAGACCGAACAGCGCGAGCGGAGCCGCCTGTCGAGAATCCTCCACGATTCGATTCAACAATTAATCGTCACGGCCCGGCTGCGCCTGGCGCTGCTGCGCCGCGAGCTCAAGGACGCGCGCGGTCAGGAACATCTGCAAGAAGTCGAATCGACTCTCAAGGAAGCGCTCGACATCTCGCGGTCGCTGACGATCGAGCTTAGTCCGCCCGTGTTGCACGAATCGGGACTCGCGGCGGGACTGCGATGGCTCGCCGCGCGCATGGCCGATAAAAATCAATTCACCGTGGAAGTGCAGTGCGACGAAAAAATCGACGAGAACAACGAAGAGGAACGGTTCCTTTTGTTCGAATGCGCGCGTGAACTCTTGTTCAACGCGCTCAAACACGCGGGCACCGACTCCGCGAAAGTATATCTGGCTCGAAGAGAGGACGGCCGCCTCGAGTTGGTAGTCGAGGATCGCGGCAAGGGATTCGACTTCAACTCCCTTCGCGGCGGAAACGACGAGCATTCAACGTTCGGCCTCTTCAGCATCCAGCAACGCCTGACCCACCTCGGCGGGGAAATCGAAATCGATTCCGCGCCGGGCAAAGGGACGCGCATCACCCTCACGTCTCCGCCGACCCTAAAGAGCGAGCTCCCCGCGGCGATTCAAAGCGCGTGGCAGATTCCCGTCACGCCGCCTAGCGACGCGCTCAAGAGTTCGTCCACCATCGGCGTACTCATCGTCGACGACCACAAGATCATGCGCGAGTGTTTGGCCGGCGTGCTGCGTTATGAACCCGACATCGAGATCCTCGGCGAGGCGGAGAACGGAGCGGCGGCGATCGAAATGGCGGACCGCTTGCGCCCCGACGTGGTGATTATGGACGTGAATCTTGGCGAGCTGAGCGGGATCGAAGTCACCAAAATTATCCTCGCCCGCAATCCGAGAATCCGGGTGATCGGCCTCTCGCTGCATGTGGAAGAAAGCGTCTCCAGCGCACTTCGCCAAGCCGGCGCCGTCGCATTCCTCACGAAAGGCGACGCTTCCGCCGACCTGATCGTGGAGTCGATCCGCGCGACCATCAGGGACCGAAACGCGTCGATGCTCGTCGGCCCCACGATGGTCTAGCTCTGCGGCCCCAGGTAGATCGGCAGTGGATATTTGGCTTCGGCTGTCCTATTCACTATTCTATGCGCTTCGCGGTTTGCCACAGAATAGCGTAGCACTATACAAACATCCACCAAATCCAATTCGTCGCCGCGCTGTCGCGAAGACCACGAAACAGTCACGTATTTCCGATGAACACGCGGCGAGTCAGGAAGCCAAAACCATCTAGACTCCTCGCCAGTTCCATAGTTTCTTGAAAAGAAATACGGTCAAGTGCCGCGTTCAGGGCGCGGCTGTGAAAGCTCAAACTGCGAAACCTCTCGAGAAATCCTCACCAGTCCGAATCAGTCCATGTAAATCCGACGGTTCTGGTTACTTTCGTCGTGAACGACGATGACAAACTGTTATTCCAGGGGAGCGACTGTCATGGCCAAACGAGTCCTCGTAACGGGCGACTTGATTTACGACTTCAATCTGATCCGCATGCCGATGCGGCCGTTGGGGCATCATGATCCTCTGCCAGAGACGGTTATGCATGGGCACTACGGCGGCGCGTGGTACCTGGCAGAAATGACGCGCCTCGCGTGCAGCGACTTGAGTGGTGAATGCGCGATCGATGAGCCCGGCCGTCCGGAAAAGGCGCAAGCGCTCGGCCCCGGTACGTGGGCGCGCGCTCATACGATTTGGACGCCTCACTTTCGAGTGTCGGGGGACAAGGAAAAGCGTCGGGTCTGGCGCATAACGGATTTCCTTGGATGCGAAGAATCCAAAGTCGAGAAGGCCACATCTATTCAATTTCCCGCCGATGAACCCCAACCCGACCTCATCATGATCGAAGATTTAAACCTCGGATTTCATAAAGACAAGAATTCTTGGCCCGCTGAGCTTCGAAATGAGCAATCAAACACAGCGATTCTCCTTAAGACGTGCGGCGGATTGCACGACACTCCCTTGTGGACGGAGTTGATCGAGAAACATCACGCCCAACTGACGGTGGTGTTGTCGTTGGAATCCCTACGCGACCGGCATGCACGCATTTCGAAAGCACTTTCCTGGGATAGGACGATCCGCGAACTCGAACTCGAAATGTTCCACGGAAAATCGCGCGACGACTTGGCCCTGGCTTCCAAGCTCTTTATCCGCATTGGAGCGGAAGGGGTGGCGATATTCGAATCCGGAAAATTTCACCGTCTGGTGTTCGATCCAATCAATCTGGAAGGCGCCTGGCGCAGGCCGCGTCCCGGTGGAACCTTTGGTGCGACGACCATTCTGGCCGCCGCGGTGGCCAGGCACCTGGTGGAGCCGGGAACTTACCCCAAGTTTTTCGCGGCCTCGCGCGCGCTTCAGGCCATGCGCGTTTACCATGATATCGGCGGCGGGCCGGTCAAAACTTCCGACAGCGGCGAATACGAAAACAATTTCAAGAACAAACATGCGCTTAGCGAGATGGCCAACGTATTCCATCCATCGGTCGAAACCGACGAACAAACTCCAAAGCCCGTTGCCGCGGAAGGCTTGTTTCGATGCCTCGTAGCACCCTCGCTTCTGGACGCGGACTCGCCGCTTCTAACCGCACCCGCCCAACCCTCGCCCCCGGCCGTGGGCGGCGGCGCATCTTCCGTGGCGCCGAGCATCAGTTACGACATTCTTGAGTTCCAAATCGGCAAAGGCTACGAATGCGCGCTGGTGAAAGCTAAGGAAGTCGTCAACTATGGCATCGAGCGCGCGCTCTCATCCGCGCCGCACGTCCGTTTCGGAGATTTCTTCACCGTGGACCGCGACGAGATCGAGCGCATGAATGAACTGGGGCGGCTCATTCGAAACTATAGAGACAACCCGGAGGACCGTAAGCCACTCGCCATCGCCGTGTTCGGTCCGCCTGGGTCCGGCAAGTCATTCGCGATCAAAGAATTGGCAAAGACCATCTCCCCCGATGCGGAAAAGGCGACTTTGCAGTTCAATCTCTCGCAATTCCAGGCGCGGCCGGAAGCGCTGCACCATGCGTTCCACCTCGTGCGCGATGCATCGCTGAAGGGTTTCATACCGCTCGTGTTTTGGGACGAATTCGATACCGACAAGTTTTCCTGGCTCAAACATTTTCTCGCGCCGATTCAAGACGCCGAGTTTCTCGAAGGCGGATCGATGCACTCCTTTGGCAAGGCGATCTTCGTATTCGCGGGTGGGACGCGCCATCGGTTCTGCGACTTTAATCTGCAACCGCCGGCAATCGAAGAATGCAAGGCGCCCAATTTCGAGGAACGCCAGAAGGCTTACGGCGAATTCGAAGAAGTCAAAGGGCCGGATTTCGTCAGCCGTCTCAGAGCGTTCGTCGATATCAAAGGACCCAACGCGTCCGAACTCCAAACGACCGGCGCCTCGTGCCCAAAAGACGGATCGCATGTTATCCGGCGAGCTACCATGCTACGCAACATGCTCGAGCGGTTTTGCGCGAGCATCATCAATCCGCAAACAAAAGCAGCCGCGATCAGCGAGAAGGTTGTTCAGGCCTTTCTTCGAGTGGACAAGTTCCGGCATGGCGCGCGTTCGATGGAAACGATTATCCGCTCGAGCGATCTCGCGCACGCCAATTTTTTCAATGTCGATGCGCTGCCCTCGAAGGACCTCCTCGATCTGCACTTGTCCGGCGATTTCATGAAGCAGGTCGATCTGCACGAACTCAGCCGCGGCGACATCGAGAAGATCGCAAGGGCCGTTCACGAAGCGTGGAAGGTGAAAAAGGAAGGACAGGGCTGGACACTCGCAGACACGCGCGACGATGACAAAAAAACGAGTCCGTTGCTTTGCCCCTACGAGGAGCTCACCGAGGAGCAAAGGGAGGACAATCGCCGGCCCGTCCGCGGGACGCTCGGTGTCCTTCATGGACGGGGGTATACCATCAACTACAAACGAGAGCCCCTGACCGCGCGCCATAACGTGTCCCGGTTGCCTCCCAAAGTCGTAGAGGAGCTCGCGGTCGTTCAACATGACATATGGATACGCCACTTTTACGTGCACGGCTGGGAAAAGGCGGACAAGACAATCGAAGAGCTCCGGTTACATCGCGATTGTGCCCCGCTCGACGAAATCCCTCCTGTCGACAAGATACTCGACGACCTCATGGTCCGCACGATTTTCGACACGCTCGATTCTCTCGGGGTCGAGCTTGTCAGTTCGAACACTTAGACACGCCCAGTCGTCCTATTCACGATCTAAGTCAGACCAACGGCGCGGATACGCGATTAGAAAATCGGATCGTCTAAGAAACTGATCGCCGACGTGAGTTTCGCCTTCGCCGTTAAGTGTGAAACCCTGACCCCGCGAACTCACAATCGGTCAGGCGATGATGTCGCGTACCACCGAGCCGTAGACGTCCGTCAGGCGGAAGTCGCGGCCAGCGTGCCGGTAGGTGAGCTTTTCGTGATCGAAGCCGAGTAGGTGCAGAATCGTCGCGTGCAAATCGTGCACGTGGACCTTGTTTTCGATCGCCTTGAATCCAAACTCGTCCGTCGCGCCGTGCACGTGGCCGCCTTTCACGCCGCCGCCCGCCAACCACGCGCTGAAGCCGTGGTGGTTGTGATCGCGTCCGTCGCCTTTCGCGACGCTGATGCCCGGCTCCGCGATTTCCGCGGTGGGAGTGCGGCCAAATTCGCCTGTGCACAAAATCAGCGTGTCATCGAGCATGCCGTTTCGTTTGAGGTCGATGATGAGCGCCGCTATGCCCTGGTCGCACTGCGCGCTGAGCCGTTGATGTTGCTCGTCCACCGCGTCATGGCTATCCCAAGGCTGGCCGGGTCCATGCCAAAGTTGAACGAAGCGGACGCCGCGCTCGAGCAATCGCCGCGCGATCAACATCTGGCGCGATTGCACGCTGTTGCCGTAGAGCGCGCGCACGTGCTCCGGCTCCTGCGAAATGTCAAACGCGTCCGTCGCCTCGAATTGCATCCGGTACGCAAGCTCGAATGAATGAATCCGCGCTTCAAGCGCGTCGTTCTCGATGCGATTTTCTAAATGCAGCTCGTTCAATTGCGCCAAGAGATCGAGCTGTTTGCGCTGTGCGTGGGACGTGGAGTAGTGACTCCGGATATTCTTCACCAACTTCTCGACGTCGTCGTGCTGGCTGTCGACGTAGCTCCCTTGATAGGGGCTGGGCAGAAATGCCGATTGCCAGTTCTGCGCTTCGCCCGACGGATAGCCGCCCGGACACATGGTGACGAAG
>JBGTJY010000469.1:0-5428 GCA_041744855.1 Candidatus Hydrogenedentales bacterium | reverse complement strand
GCTCGGACTCCGGAATTCCAGATATAGGATCGCCGTCAGTCACTCGTTCTTTCTATTCCGAAAATAGAGTAGCACGGGCTTCCAGCCCGTGGTCCCCAGACTACGGCCAAGATGCCCGTGCCACGTTGATCCAATATTCATCGTTTCAGCGAGAGGCCAAAGGCCTCATGGCGACTGCTACGAAAATACAACCTCGACGCGCGCCCTCGTGATCGTGCTTCGTAATCGTAATCGTAATCGTAATCGACAAAACGGCTTACACCGCATTTTCTTTCTTTCACGTTCTTTCTATTCGCCGCTTGCTTTCTGCTCACTCGCCGCCGGCGGCGCAGCCATCGGCGCCGAGTGCATGAACCGCACCCGCGCGTCGCCGATCCGAACGACCTCGCCTTCGCGCACACGGAAGCGCCGTTGTTCGCCGGCAAGGACGATTTCGTCGACCGTCGAATTCTCCGCCGTGACCGACGCTGCTGATCCGAATATCTGTTCGAGCCGCACCGACGCCGATGCGCCCTCGCCCAACCAAGCGACTCCCGGAACCAACCGCGAGCTCGAAACCCGCTTGTTGCGCCGGTACCACGTGGCAATCGCAGCGTCGTCGCGCCAACCATGAATCACCAGCACCGAGGCCAGCGCCGCGGGGTCCTCGAACAAGATGAGCGATTCCGGCCCCGCGGTGTGCGGCTTCACCAGTTCGCGGCGTGTCTCTTGTCCCTTGCGGACGAACAGGTCCAATGTCGTGTCCGCCGGATTCGCCCCGCGCTGCATCCCGTAAATGCTGACAAAAGTCCCGTCATCCGTCTCGGCGCCCGTGCCCGGCGCAAACGTATTGAACCAATGGATGCGGTTCGTGTCGCGTACACCCCAACGCGCGGAATCCGAAGTGCCGACAGATTTCCGATTCGCGGCTTTTTCCGCGGCGCCTTCGGTTTCGTGCCACCGCAGGACGACACCAGTGTTTTCCTGGCTAAGCCATGCGTCCGCGCCGATCATGGCGTCGTCAATCCAAGGCTCGCCGCCGCGCAACAGGGAAAGCACCACCATCGGCTCGCCCTGCGGAGTCCGCACAATCCCCGACCACGCGCGAATCGCCTCGACGCGAAAGGGCTTGCCGTCAATTTTGACCGTTTGGCCTGCGGTTACGGCTCGACGTGTCTCTTTGCCGTCCAGCGAGATCGTCAAGCGCGAGGCATCCGGAACCCGGCCCGAAGTGATGCCGCCCGCGGCATCGGGATCGGTGGAATCCGGCGCTTCCCGGCAACCCGTGCATACGAATAGCCACGCGACAAGCAAAATTCCAATGGACCTACGGCGACAGCGCAACATGAGCTGCACCTTACGAAATGAGCGCGTGAATTCGCAAGGTGGCGGACCGCAGCGGGCGAATGCGGTTTAGGGACGCTAGGGGACGTTATTTCGCGATCGCTTCGGGCTGAAACGTCATCGAATCCCCACCGTCGTCCGATTTCACTACGGCTTTGGACAGACTGGCCGTCATTGAATAGAGCACCGGAACCACCAAGAGGGTTAGCACCGTCGCGAAGGTTAGGCCGAAAATGACTGCGACGGCGAGCGGTCCCCAATATTGCGTCGAGCCGCCGCCGACCTCCCACGCGAACCTGCGGAAATCGAAACTCACCCCGATGGCCATCGGGATTAGCCCGAGAATCGTCGTCACCGCCGTAAGCATGACGGGACGGAATCGGACCTTTCCCGCCAGGATTATGGCTTTCTCGAGGGGCATTCCCTGCGCCCGCAAGACGTTCATGAAATCGACGATCACGATCGCGTTGTTGACGACGACCCCCGCCAAACTTACGCAGCCAATACCGCTCATCATCACGCTGAAGGGCATATCGAAGATGAGCAGCCCGAAGAACACGCCGCCAAGCGAAAGAATGACCGACGACATAATGATGCCCGTCTGCAGGATCGAATTGAACTGCGTCACGAGGACCATCGCGATCAGGAACATTGCGATGAAAAACGCCGCCACGAGAAAACGAGTGGCATCCGCGACATCCTCGTTCTCGCCGGAATACGAAATGGCGTAGCCGGCGGGCAATTCGTACTCCGCGACACGAGCGCGGACGTCCGCGAGCACCTCCGGTCCCAGCCGCCCGTCCGCGTCGCCCGTTATGGTAACCATGCGCTTGCGGTCCACGCGCCGAATACTGCCCAGCCCCGCGTCCTGTTCCAATCGCGCCACCGACAAAAATGGAATCGCTTCACCTTCCAAGTTCACGATCGACATCGCTTCAATCTTCGACCAGTCCTGACGATACTCCTCGGGAAAACGGACCATCACGTCGTACTCGTCGTCCCCCACGCGATACTCGCCCGCCTTCCGTCCAATGACGGCGGACTGCACGACCGCGCCGATGTATTGCGTGTTCAGTTTCGCGAGTTTCGCCTGCTCGCGATCGACCACCACCCGCACGGTCGGCTTCCCGCGCTCGAGATCGTCCGACAAGTCAACCAGTCCCGGCACGGTTTGGATGCGATCGCGAATTTCTTTCGTGATGCGATCCAACACCGGAAACTCTTCGCCCGTGACCTCGATTTGAACGGCCGGACCCGATGCCGGCCCGTTTTGATCGCTTTCGTCAATCCGAATTTCCGCGCCCACAATCCCGTCAAACGCCTGCCGAATTTCCTGCAAATAACGGCTCGGCGGGATTTCCGCTTCAGAGAGGTCCGGAAAGTCCAGCGTCACGCTGCCGAGGTGCGTCGTTTGTCCGAAACCGCCGCTGCCCGGACTGCGCGGGCCGAGACCCACGCTGCCCCGCCCGACGTTGGCGATCGTGTACTCCAGGTAGTCCCGGTCCGGCTCGACGATCTCCTCGATTGCCCGCGCGATGGTGTCGGTCGAATTCAGGGCCGCGCCTTCGGGCCCGCGGATTTCGATTTGCGCTTGCG
Organism: Candidatus Hydrogenedentales bacterium; assembly: GCA_041744855.1. Taxonomy (GTDB): domain Bacteria; phylum Hydrogenedentota; class Hydrogenedentia; order Hydrogenedentales; genus JBGTJY01. Next base: position 2,509 of record JBGTJY010000469.1, on the reverse strand, counting down.
CGGGTTGAGTCTCCGGCAGAAACTCGTAGCGGAAATCCGCGAAGTAGATCCGCATGGTCACGAACATCGTCATGATCGCGAGCAACACCGTCACGCCGCGCCACTTCAACGCAAGACCGAGAACGGCCCCGTACGCGTCCAACACGAAATGTTTGCCGACCAGTTCGTCCGTCCCATGAATGTGCGACTTCTTTGCACGAACGAAAATTGCCGCAAGCGCTGGATTGACAATCAAGCCGACAAACAGCGACGCCATCAGCGCGACGCAAACGGTGATCGGCAGCAGCCGCATGAACTTGCCCATGATCCCCGGCCAGAAGATCAGTGGAAAGAACGCGGCGATGGTGGTAACAGTGGAAGCGAATACGGGCCAGGCGACTTCCGCCGTGCCGTCCTTCGCGGCGCGAATCCGGGGCTTACCCATTTGCGCATGGCGATAAATGTTCTCGACCACGACGATCCCGTTGTCCACGAGCATGCCCAATGCCACCATGAGCGCGAACAGCGTGACATTATTCAGCGAAATCCCCATCCACAGCAGCACGGAGAAAGTCAGCAACAACGAAACCGGAATCGCCAGCGCAACGAAAAACGCATTCGATAGGCCCATGAAAAGGAAGAGGACGCCGATCACGAGGACAAGGCCGGACAGGATGCTGCTCTCGAGATCCTCGACACTCGACTTGATCTCTTTCGACTGATCGACCGTGATGACCGCGTTCACCCCCGCGGGAAGACTACCCTTCAATCCCGCGACGAGCGCCTTGATGCTTTCCGAAACTTCGATAACATTTTCGCCCGTGCGCTTGGACACTTGAAGCGTGATCGACGGCTCGCGGTTCAGCCTCGAGTACGTGCTAATCTCCTTGAAACCGTCCTTGATTTCCGCGAGGTCGCGTAGATAAACGACCCCCGTTTCGCCGCGTTTGACTACGAGGTCCCGCAATTCATCCGGAGTCTCCAGTTCGCCCGGCACGCGCATCAGATATTTCGCGTCGCCGATCGACATCGATCCCGCCGGCGTGTTGACGTTCTCCACTTGCGCAATCTGCACCAATTCCGCCGGGCTTACACCGTAGTGCGCGAGGCGCACCGGATCGACCACGATTTGAATTTCACGCTCGATGTCCCCGGAAACGTCGACGTTCAACACGCCCGGAAGCGCTTCGATGCGGTCTTCCAAATCCTCCGCGAGTTGCGTCAATTCCGACAGCCCAACCGAACCGGTCAGGTTGACGTACACCACGGGGAGTTCGCCGAAATTCGCTTCCTGCACGAGCGCGTCTTCCGCGTCAATCGGCAGATCGGCCTTCGCGAGGGCAACTTTGTCGCGGACCCGTTGCACCGCCTCGGTCATCGGTTCGTCCGCGTCGAACTCGATCGTAATAATCGAGGCGCCTTCGCTACTGCTCGAGGTCATTTCTTTAACGCCGGCGAGCCCCGCCAACTGCCGCTCGATCGGCATCGTCACGAGCGACTCCATGTCCTCCGGAGATACGCCCGGATAAAACACGGACACGGAGACGAACGGCACTTCGATTTCCGGCATGGCCTCGCGCGGCATCGTAAAATAACTGTAGAGCCCGCCTACGAGAATCAGGCCCAGGCTAACGATGACCGTCGTGCGGCGATCGATCGCGGCGTTCGTGATTTTCATCGGAAGATTCGGACGCCGCTACTCGGCTTCGGCCGGGACGGCCACGCGCGCGCCGTCACGCAACTCGCGCTGACCGGACACAATCAGCCGATCGCCGTGAACAAGCCCATCGGTCACGAGAATCCACTCGCCTTGCATGAAGCCCACCTCCACGGGTCGTGCGCTGGCGACGCCGCCTTGCTCGACCATCACATAGCGGCCGTTCTCGTTCGACATCACGGCGAACAACGGAACGACGATCGCATCCTCGAGGACTTGCCGCACGAACTTCACGCGGGCAATCATGCCCGGACGCAACAGGCCATCTGGATTCGGCACTTCGATTTCAGTCGGAAAGGTTCGCGTCGAACGTTCCGCCGAGGTCGCAATGCGGAAGATCGTTCCCTCGAGAGGCCGGTCGGGGTAGGCATCCAGCGTCAGAGCGACTTCGTCGCCGAACGCGAAGTTCGCGACTTCCCGCTCCGGCAACCCCACGACAATTTTCACGCGATCAACCTGGACAAGATGAATCAGCGGCGTGCCGACGTCGACGAACTCGCCTTCTTCCTTTTCGCGCATGTCCACGATGCCGTCGAATGGCGCGACCACTACGCTCTGCGCAAGTTGAATCTCCGATAGGCGTAAACGCGCGCGCGACATGTCGCGCGCCATGATCGCTTTGTCGTATTCCTGCGGCGACGAGATGCCCCCCGCGCGCAGTTCCTCGATCCGCTTCAACTCGCGCTCGGCCGAAGTGAATTCCGCCGTCGCCTGGTCCATCGTGGCCTGGATCGTCGTCGTGTTGACGCGAATCAATTCCTGGCCCTTCGTCACGCGGTCGCCTTCGTCCACCGATTGCAATTCGAGTTTGCC
>JBGTJY010000468.1:0-10649 GCA_041744855.1 Candidatus Hydrogenedentales bacterium | reverse complement strand
GTCATGAGCCGGCTCGAGCCTCAACTCAATCTGAACGAGAGCGATGCGCTCCCTGACAAATTCGTTTCGATGTATTCCGAAACCAAGAAGCTCGGCGAAGATCGTGTCAACGCCGCAATCCGCGACGGACTGTCCGCAGTCATTTTGCGTCCCAAGGCAATCTATGGCCCGGGCGACAACGCGATTTTTCCGAGACTCATCGAGGCCGCGGCGAAAGGCCGATTGCCGCGCATTGGCGATGGCGAAACGCTCACTGACTTGACGCACGTCGACGACGTCGTGCAAGCCTGCGAACGCGCCCTCGAACGCCCCGAAGCAATCGGCAAGACCTATCTCATCATCGGAAGTCCCACCGTGCGCATCTGGGACGTGATTACCGAAGTCGTCACGCGGCTTGGTCACAAACCGCCAACGCGCAAATTTACACTCGCAAAGGCGATGCGAGTTGCAACAATCCTCGAAACCGTTTGGCGCGCGTTTCGTTTGCCCGGCGAGCCGCCGCTCACCAAGTACAAAGCCGGCATCCTCGCGATTTCGCAGACCTACGATATTTCCGCCGCGCGCCGTGACCTGGGATACGAACCCCGCGTGTCGCTCGTCGACGGCATCGAATCGACTCTCGCATCGTTGCGCGGCGACGCAGCCGCGCCGAACCGCGTGCCCGAATCGAAATCGCCCGCGCCCGCAGCCGCCGTCGATCTCGAGCTGTTGAGATCCGGTTCGACCCTCACGCGCGAGAAGTTTTTCATGCCGGGCGGTTCGTGGAATCGAATTCACGTTCCCGCGACCTTCGCGATGCTAAAGCATCCAAAAAAAGGCGTCGTCCTTTTCGACACCGGATACTCCCTTCGCTTCTTCGAGGGCACGCGGAAATTCCCTTTCAAAATGGCCGCGATCGCGACGCCCGCGGAAATTCCGCCGAGCGAAGAGGCCGTGGCTCAAGTCCGCGCGCGCGGCGTCGATCCGAATGCCGTCGAGTGGATTGTCTTATCGCATTTCGACCCCGATCACTACGGCGGCCTGCGCGACTTCCCCAATGCGCGGATCGTCTGCACCGCCGAGGCCTACGCATCCGTGCGGGGCAAAACCGGAATGGCGGCATTCAAAGTGCGCCTGCTTCCGGGTCATCTGCCTGACGATCTCGCCGGACGCTTATACATTCTTCCGAAGTTCGAAGGCGCCGCAATCGATCCCTTCGAGTGTTCGCACGATCTCTTCGGCGATGGCTCGATTCGCCTTGTGGAGTTGCCGGGCCACGCCGCGGGCCAGTTCGGCGCGTTCGTCCGCACAACAGCGAACGAAGAGATTTTCCTCGCCGCGGACTCGTGCTGGAATTTGGCCAGCATCGATCGGCCGGCGTATCGCGGCGGGTTGCACAGGTTCATCGCCGCCGACAAGAAAGCGCAAGACGAAACCTACACCAAATTGCGCGCGTTGCGATCGGCTAAACCCGAGCTAACGATCGTGCCCACGCATTGCCCGAAAATGTGGGAAGCGTTGGGCGATAAACCGTTCACCGCCAGTGAATCAATCACACGAAATCGAGAGGGAGCGAAGACGAATGAGCCTGCCGCTTAAAATCATGGGAGTGGGCCGCTATTTGCCCAAGCGCGTCGTGCCGAGCAGCGAAGTGGAAAAGCTCTGCGGCCTGAACGCCGGGTGGATAGAGAAGCGGACGGGCGTGCGCGAGCGCCGTTGGGTCAATGGCGAGAGCCACTCGTTCATGGCGGCCCGCGCCGCGGAGGAAGCGCTCGACGACGCCGGCATGAAGCTCTCCGACATCGACCTCATTCTCAACGGCTCCGGCACGCCCGAGCAGGCGATTCCGGATTTGTCCGCACTCATCCAGCGCGAGATGGGCGCGGGTCTCTCCGGCATTGCGTGCATGACGATTCACACCACATGCCTCAGTTTCCTAGTCGCGTTGGACGTCGCCGCCGCGCTCCTCCAGGTCGGCCGCTACAAGAACATCCTCGTCGTCAGCGCCGACATCTCGTCGTGCGCGCTCAACTACAGCGAGCCAGAGAGCGCCGCCTTGTTCGGTGACGCCGCCGGCGCAGCCGTCGTCACTCGCACACCCTCCGGCGAGAGGAGCTGCCTCAACGTTGCGCGGCTCGAGACATACGGTAATGGCGCGGAGTTGACTGAAATTCGCGGCGGCGGCTCCCGTAAGCATCCAAATAGCCCAAGAACTTCGTACGAGGACAATCTGTTCCACATGGAAGGCCCGAAGGTCTACCGCATGGCGCGGCAATACATCGACTCCTTCCTTGAGAAACTTCGCCCCGGACTCTCTAAAGGTCTCGGCGATATTCGGCTCGTCATCCCGCATCAGGCAAGCCTCTTTGCGTTGCGCGCACTACGCCGCAACAACGTCCCGGACGATCAAGTCATGATTACCCTCGACCGCTTCGGCAACTGCGTCGCATCGTCGATTCCGATCACGCTGTACGAGGCCGTCCGCGAACGCCGCATGAATCGCGGCGATCAGGTGCTCGTGGCCGGCACAGGCGCGGGCCTCTCGCTCGGCGGAATGATCCTGACGTACTGAAGGCCCCGGGAGGGACGCGCTCTACCGCAATCGCGGCCGCGTCCGCGCTCGGGATAGTGTCGGCGGTATTCGCGTGAACTAGGACGCGCGGGAGCGCGTCCCTCCCGGTGGATTTTTTGAACCTCGCGCACACTTTTCTCGCGACACTCGACGCGCAAGGCGAGCGTCCCGCCGTCATCGAGCCGAACGGCGCGTCGTTGACCTATGCCGAACTCGCGTCGCAAATCCGCGCGTTCATGGCGCACTTGCGTGCAGAGGGTTTTGAAGCCGGCGACTCGGCGGTTGTTCAAGTACCCAACGGCATTACGTTCACCGTGGTCACCGTCAGCGTCCTCGCTTTGGGGGGCGTCGCTGTGTTGTGCGAGCCCGGCCTCGGCGACGAGGTGTACTTCTCGCGATTGCGCGTCGCGCGGCCGCGATGGGTGTTCGTGCATCCCATCATTGTGTGGGCGAATCGAATCCCCGGCGCGCGCGCGTTTCTCAAGCGCCGTGAACTGTTAGTGCCACCGCTGCTGCGGGCGGACGTCGCCGAACGTTCCGTCGTCGTCTCAAACAAATCGCTGCGCTCATTCGCGACTCGGGCCGCCTCCGTGACGACTACAATTGCAGATCGCGACTCCCGGGACGACGCCGTCGTCATCTTTACCGGCGGCACGACAAGCATGCCCAAAGGCGTGCGCCTGTCGCACGGCGCGCTGCAACACTACCTCGGAAACATCGCGGGGCTCGCGCAACGATTGCCCATCTCGAAATTCCTCGCGGACACGCCGCAGCAGGTGCTCTACGCGCTGAATCTCGGCAAGAGTGTTCTGGTCACGAAAGGCCGCACACAAAAGCGCGCCGCGTTCGTGTTACGCGCCATTCGCGAAGGCAAAATCGACGCCTATTTCGGCTCGCCATTTTTGTGGGTCGAGATGATGGCGCAAACCGGAGACACTCGGACGCAATTGCCTGGCACACTGAAGGCCGTGCTCCTCGGCGGAGCGCCCGTCACGCCAGAATTCCTGCGCCGTTTGCGCGACTGGCTGCACCCCGATACCGAAGTAATCGCGATCTACGGGCTCACCGAATCCGGCCCCGTGTGCACCGTTTCCGATCGCGAAAAGATCGCGTGGAGCGAGCCCGGCGATTTCGTCGGTGCCCCGCTCGAGGGCGTTCGCCTGGGACTCGATCAAACGAAGGGGCTCGGCGACATCGGTGAAGTGATCGTGCATAGCGACTCTCTCTACTCCGGCTATATCGGCGAGGCGGCGCGCGCCAATGCTGACGGCCTGCGCACTGGCGATCTCGGACGTCTAGTCGACCGTGACGGGAAAACTGCGCTCGTGCTCCTGGGCCGTGAGAAGGACATGATCATCCGCGCGGGCGTCAATGTCTATCCCGCGACGCTCGAGCCCGCGATCCGCGATCTGCGCGATGCGGCTGGGGCCGCGCCGTTACGCGAGTGCGCGCTAATCGGACTGTGGAATGCCGACCGACAGGACGAGGAAATCGTCCTCTGTTACGAACTCGCCCACGGAGGATCGATCGATGAGCGCACTATCCGATCGGCCGTCGAAAAAATCACAGGGCCCGACGCCGCGCCCGATCACTATCTGCTCGTCGATGCAATTCCTGTGACGGGCCGCCAAAACAAGATTGACAAGGCCGCGTTGCGCGCGCTCGCCGCGAAGACGTTTCATTGCGAGGCCCGGCCACCTCACGAAGCGCGCGCATGACGCCCCCGCCAGAACCGGGTTGGGATTACCTGCCGCGCTGGCAAGCCCCATTCAACTGGTCCGCGTTTCTGCAAAAATATCGACTCTTATTGCAGGACCAAGGCCGGCCCATTTCCGTGCTCGGTCAAATGGCCGGACGCATGGCGTTGCTCGCGGTGAATCAGGCCTCGTGGCTGGCCGACGCACTCATCGAACCGGATTGGCACCGCTACCAGTCGTCCCCGCAGACACCTCCCCCCTCGTCGTCCCCGCAGGCGGTAGGCGGGGAGCTCGGCCCGATCTTCATCATCGGCCACCAACGTTCCGGCACGACACTGATGCATCGACTGCTCGCGTCGGATCGCACTCACGCGCGCGCGCTGACATTTCAGGAAATGCTTTTCCCCGCGATCAGCTTTCAACACACGCTTGCAATGATCGCACGCGCCGATAAAAAGCGTGGTGGAAAACTGGCCGCGTGGTTTCAACGGCGGCAAGACGCGCTATTTGGGCCCATGGACCCGATCCATCGCATACGCTTCGACGAGATCGAAGAAGACGAATTCATCCTATGGTCCATATTCGAATCCGCGATGTGCGCGAACGACGCGCCCGCATCCGTCGCCCAACCCGCGCTCGACGATCTCCGCAATTTCGACGCCTGGCCGATCGAACGACAACAACGCGCCTTAGGCTGGTATCGCGCATGTCTTCTAAAAAAAATCTATCGCGAACCCGCGCCGGCAGGTGAAATGGTGTGGATCGTCGGAAAGAACCCCGCCTTCAGCCAGAAAATCCCGCAGCTTTTGAAGGTCTTCCCCGACGCAAAATTCATTCACCTCGTCCGCAACCCACTCGAAACGATCCCCTCGCGCCTCAGCCTCATCCGCGCGATCTGGCGACAGCGCTTCTCGCCCGACATCGAGATGACGCCCGCGCAGGTGGACGTGATTGTGCAGGACAGTCTGCGCACGTATACCCGCGCACACCGCGATCTCGCCGATGTCCCCGCGGAGTCGCAAATCACCATTCGATACGAAGAGTTCCTTTCGAATGTGGGCGAGTCGATCCGCGAGATCTACGCACACTTCAATCTACCGAACCCCGACGCATCGCTGGAGTCCACTCTGGCCACGCAGGTGAGCAAGTCGCCGCAGCGAAGCGCTACCCACGAGTACAGCCTCGCAGAATTTGGCCTCAACGAAAGCGATATTCGAGAAGCCTTAAAAGATTCCGTCGAGTTCTAGCGAAGGTTTGGAGTTCCCCATTGATGCGCTGGGGGCGCACCTGCACCCTCGATCTCGTGCGAGTCCCCGCCGCATGAATGCGGAACTCCAAACATTTCGTTTCCTCCGCGTCCTCAGCGGCCTCCGCGGTTAATCGTCGTCGTCACTCCACCTCCGCCTGCAAATACCACCGCCGCCTTTCCTGGTCGTGATAAATCCATAGCCAACGGCCGCTGCGCGTGCGGACGTAGTGATACGCGCGCGAGACAGTCTTGTTCCACCAGCCGCCGTTCACGAGCTGCGGACCAATCACTTCCTCGACGGGACCGTCCGCCATGCGCGCGATCATCCAGCCGTCGGGCTCATGCCGCGTGCGCGGCGGAAGCGGTACTGCAGGCGAAAATATCCGCCGCACGAGTGGGCGCAACGTCGCGGGTTGCGGGTCGGGCTTGGCAGGGCGCTCCATTGGTTCCCAGCTAAATCGCGCTTCGGGCAATTGCGCGTCGTGGAGTTTCGCGTAGACGACCGCGCCGTTACCCAGCTCCGCGCGAATTTGCGCGAACGCGCGGTGAACCGCTTCGAGATCGCGCCGCCGCGATTGCGAAAAGAGATCGAGTTGGCCGATGCTGACGGAAACGCTGGTGGCTGTAATCGCGATATCCGTGACGCCCGACGTGAGCGTGAGCGATTCGAGCCGCAATCGCAACAGCCCGAGCAATTGGCGGAGGTCGCGCGTGGGCACGGCGGGCGCCAGGGTTTCGCTGCAGCGGCTGCGGTCGTCGAGCGTCAGCGCTATATCGAGCGAAGCCAGCGCCTCGTGCCGTTCGGCGAGCGTCGCGATCACGGTGCGCATCAACTCCTTGAACACGACGAGCAGCCCTTCGACGTTACTCTCCGGATCGTCGAGCGCGATCGACGCCACCGCGGGCTCGATGATCGGCCGGGGTTGCAACGGCGCCCAACGTGCATCTCGAGCCATTTGATGCAACGCATATGCCTCGGGGCCGAATCGCTTCGCGATGCCTTCCGGCGGCAGCGCGATGAATCCATCCAGCGTGCGGATGCCGAGTTTGAGCAACGTATCGCGCAACGACGGATCGATGCGCAGCCGATCGATCGGTACCGCGCGCACGTGCGCCTGTTCCTGTTCCGGCGCGGCGAAAATAACCGATCCTCTCCAGTGATTCACGTGCCGATTCGCGCGCGCCGTGGCATAAACGCCGAATCGCGTGAAGCCCACCGCGACGATCGATTGAAAGTTCGCGCGCAGCAAATCTTTCCGGATCGACGCGGCCCAACCTTCGAGCGACGGAAATACATGCTGCAAGCCCGACGCATCGAGCCAAAAAATCCCCGGCTCGCTCGGCGAAGGTTCAATCCGCGGACTAAACCGCCACAGCCGCTCCGTCAGCAATTCGACTGCCGCGGCGATCTCGGCATCGGGCACCGGCCCGGCGCGGAGCTCGCGCGACAACGCGAGACCCGTGGCATAACGCATGCCGCGCAAAATGCCCTGGCCGCGCGCGCGATCGTTCACCCACAGGATGAGGCCCTGCGGTTTGTCGCGATCGACCACGGCAACGGGCTGTGTCTCCCAGCCGGGATGCGCGCGCAGCAACAATTGCAGCGGCAAAGCCGGTACATCAACACAAGCCATCCGGTCCACGGCACATCTCCCCATAGCGGCGTCCGGGAGTGCGCTGTTTGTCTTTGACGATATGAATCTCGCATTGAAAGCGATCGAAGCCCGCGCGTTGACGGTCCAATTCGCCGCGCATCGACACGAGCGAACCTTGCACAGCTTGCTGGTCGCTCGACCGCGTCAGACAGACGAACGCCGTGCCGTGCTTTTTCGCCAAGCCCGCAAGCCGCGTTTGCATTGCGATGGTCAACTCGCTGAGCGCGCCGAGATCAAGCACGACCAACGCGAAGCCGCCCGACCGCAGCAACGTATCGGCGACGCGCGCGGCCTTCAGCGTATCGGGCGCATGCACGACGGGCAGCGCATCCAGATCGATACCGGCGGCGGCGAAATCCGGCGGATAAAACGTCGAGCCGCGCGCCGAAATCCACGCCGCCAGTTCGCCGCGTTGTTGCGCCTCGAGAATCAGCGCCGCAATAGAGGTCAAAGCAGCCGTCGCCGCCCCGCCTGACAATTCCACAAACCGCCCAGCCAAAACATCGATCCCCCAAGAAATTTCCTCCGCAACCGGGGGCGAAGTTTCCAGCATGACGCGCGCAACGACGACACCGTGGATATCCGCCAACGAAACGGAATCCGCCCGCCGGTGTTTCGGATGCTTCATCTGTTTACGCGCCGCAACCACGCTCATCATCGCTTCGTTCTCGCACCATTGAGCTCACGCTGTCATTCCTGCGAAGGCAGGAATCTCTTCGCTAAAACGACACGCCGAGCCGAAGGGGGAGATTCCTGCCTTCGCAGGAATGACGGCGCGGGACATTACGGGTAGGGGCGCTTCGAGAAGCGCCCCGGGGTTCCGTGCGAAAATCACGAACCGCCCCTACGCCGTACAATCTTATTTTTCTAATCTCCGCCGCACCTCAATCACCTTCCCAAGAATGCTCCAACCCTCGCGCGGCGGCACAATCACTTCGAACGCCGGATTCTCCGGATGCAGCTCGATCCGTTTGCGCCGAATACGCAACCGCTTCACCGTCGCTTCGTCGCCCACCAACGCGACGACGATATCGCCCGAATCCGCGTTGGGTTGCGCGCGTACGACGACAATGTCGTCCGGCAAAATGCCCGCGCCCGTCATGCTCTCGCCGCGCACACGCAGCGCGAACAACGATTCCGCGCTTTCCCCAGCCGATCGAGCCGTGTCCACGGCGATGTGACCTTCCACATCCTCAATCGCCGCCGTCAGTCCGCCAGCCTGCACACGCCCCAGCACCGGAATCCAGCGTGATGGCGGCGTGACGTCAAAAGGCAGACCATACCCCCGTGCGGTACCGGGACGCTTCGCCAGACGCCCCTCCGCCACGAGTTTTTCGAGGTGTTCGCGGGCAGTCTGCACCGCGCGAAACCCAAACGCAGTCTGCACTTCGCGCACCGTAGGCGGCACTCCCGACGCCAAGCGCCCATGGACATACCGGTAGACCCGTTCGCGGGTTTCGCCGAATGCAGCCTGACGCGCCATGTTTTTTAGATTACCAGACATTTGTCTGGTAGTCAATCCTTGTATGCCAGGGCGCAGCCAGGAGGGCTGCACTACAAAGCCCACAATTCTTTTTTGTAGTGCAGGCTTCCAGCCTGCGGTAGTGGAGTTCCACCTGCGCTTGTCCGTCATGGCGAGGAGACGGCGCCAGCCGTCGACGTGGCCATCTCTACTCGTGATTCGTTTTCGATTACGATTACGAATTACGATTATGCGCGCGAGCACGAACACGGGGGACTGCATGGAATCCAAGCAACACGATTTGGTCGTCATCGGCGCAGGGCCTGGGGGATACGTCGCGGCTATTCGCGCGGCGCAATTGGGGCTCGATACCGCGTGCATCGAACGCGAACCCGTGCTCGGCGGAACGTGCCTCCGCGTCGGCTGCATTCCGAGTAAGGCGCTGCTCGAGTCGACCGAGAAATACATCGAGGCGCGCGAACGCTTAGCGGAGCACGGCATCACCACCGGCGAAGTCGCATTCGATCTCGAACGCATGATGAAACGCAAACAATCCGTCGTCGAGAGTTTGACGAGCGGCATCGCGGGACTCTTCAAGAAAAATAAGATCACGCGTTACTCGGGACACGGACGCATCGACGGCCCCGGCAAAGTCATCGTCGAAGGCGACAACCCCGCGACGCTCGAAGCGAAACACATCCTCATCGCGACGGGAAGCGCATCGTCGCCGTTAAAAGGAATCACAGTCGACGGCGACCGCATCGGAACCAGTACCGAAGCGCTCTCGTTCACCAGCGTGCCGGAGCATCTCGTCGTGATCGGCGCCGGCTACATCGGGCTCGAGATGGGATCCGTGTGGCTGCGCTTGGGCACGAAGGTAACCGTGCTCGAATACCTCGACCGCATCTTGCCCGGAATGGATTCCGAAATCGCCGAAGAAGCGCGCCGTATATTTAAGAAACAAGGCATGGATTTCCGGCTCGGGTCGCGCGTCACCGGCGCGCAAGTAAAAAACGGCGTGTGCAAGGTCGACGTGAACGGCGGCGAATCGCTCGTGTGTGATCGTGTGCTGCTCGCCGTCGGCCGTCGGCCTCATACGGATAATCTGGGCCTCGAATCCGTCGGCGTGCGGTTGGACGAAAGAGGATTCGTACCCATCAACGAACACTTCGAAACGACGGCGAAAGGCGTGTACGCGATCGGCGACGTCATCGGCGGCGCCATGCTCGCGCACAAAGCCGAAGACGAAGGCATCGCGTGCGTCGAAGGCATCGTCACCGGCTACGCGCACGTGAACTACGACGCAATCCCGGGTGTCGTCTACACGCACCCCGAAATCGCATCGGTCGGCAAAACAGAAGACGCGCTGAAACAAGCAGGCACGCCCTACCGCAAAGGCACGTTCCCATTCATGGCAAACGGCCGCGCAAAGGCGCTCGCAGATATCGCCGGCAAAGTAAAAATCCTCGCGCACCAAGAGACCGACCGCCTGCTCGGCGTCCACATCATCGGCCCCCGCGCCGGCGATCTGATCGCCGAGGCCGCCATCGCGATGGAATTCGGCGCCAGCAGCGAAGACATCGCCCGCACCTCCCACGCCCACCCGACGCTAGCGGAAGCAATCAAAGAAGCAGCGCTCGCCGTGGATGGGCGTGCGATTCACATTTGATGACGAAAGCTAGTCGTGCGGCTGGCCAAACCACGGATAGCCGTCTTTCGGCTCGTACGGACCGCCGGGGGCATCTGCGTCGGGATGCTCGGAGATAATGCGGTGCAACTCCGGCGTTAAGAAAAACGCAAACAAGTCGTTGCCGCCGTTGACCGCATACAGTCGCTCGGGCGAGCCTGCATCGGCCAACATTTTATCGACGATACCGAAACCGCGAAGCATCGCTAGACCCCAAATCAGCCCAGGTTCCGAATTCTCGTCGCGTTCCAACTCCGCGGCATCGTAAATCTTGTGCGCAGTGCCGCCGACACGCACAACGTAACCCTTATCGGAAAACTCATCCTGGAGTTCCGGAAGTTCAACGCC
>JBGTJY010000467.1:0-2998 GCA_041744855.1 Candidatus Hydrogenedentales bacterium | reverse complement strand
GGCGAAACAGCATCGGAGTTGAACTCGATAAGAAATATTTCGACGTGGCCCAAAAGCGAGTTGGGGAACATGGCGCAGATTTGTACCTCTCCTCGGCGGTAAACACCCGAGTGCATGGACACTGACGCTCTCGAAGGCCGTGTCAGCGAGGCCGTACGTCACTTCTGGACTACACGTGACACCCAATCGGCGTCCCAAGGGAAGACGGACGACCGGGATCGCGGCGCGCGAAGTGCCGTCACTGGTGGCAAACAGATGGATGGCTTTGTCCGGCTCGTCCGTCAGCTTCTCATCGAGGCCAAGGTTCCGGAAGCTTGCATCGGAATTGACAAGCGCGTCGAGCTGCCTGGTTGGTTTCGGGCGGAGAAGAAATGGGACTTGATCATCGTCCATGAGAACGAACTAATCGCAGCCATCGAGTTCAAGTCTCAAATTGGGCCATCCTTTGGAAACAACTTTAATAATCGAACCGAAGAGGCTCTCGGCAGCGCGACGGATATTTGGGCGGCCTACCGGGAAGGTGCCTTCAAACCCTCGGCTCGACCATTCTTGGGTTACCTTATGCTTCTCGAGGAGTGTCCTCGGTCCAATGCGCCTGTCAAGGTTCAATCGCCTCACTTTCCTGTCTTTCCCGAGTTCTTAGGGGCGTCGTACCGGGAGCGATATCGGATTCTTCTCGAGAAGCTTTTGCGCGAGAGACTATATGACGGCGTGTGTTTTCTCCTGTCCAATTCGGCTTCAGCCGGAAGCGGCGCGTTCGTCGAACCCGATCCGGAATTGACGTTTCGGAAGTTCGTTGTGCCACTAATGGCAAGGATAGAATCCATAAATTGTTGAGTATTGAAAGTATGAGTGGTATCGCGCTGAACGGAGGTCATCAATGAAATACGTCGACGGTTTCGTCATTCCCGTTCCAACGAAAAACCTCGCGGCCTACCAGAAGATGGCCAAGGCCGCCGGGAAAATCTGGATGGAGCACGGCGCGCTCCAGTACTTCGAATGCGTCGGCGATGACCTGCAACATAAGGGAGGCCCGGCTCCGGCTTCGTTTACGAAGACCATCAATTGCAAGCGCGGCGAGACGGTGGTGTTTTCCTACATCGTGTACAAGTCGCGGGCCCATCGCGATAAAGTGAACGCCAAGGTGATGGCTGATCCGCGCCTTCAAAAAATAGCCCCGAAGGAAGCTCCCTTCGACATGAAACGCATGCTCTACGGCGGATTCAAGACTCTCGTTGAGCTTTGACACGACGCTTCACAAACTAGAAGCTATCCCAAAACCCAAGACCCTGTCATTCTGAGCGCGAGCGAAGAATCTCCGCCCTAGGATGACTGCAGTAAATGGCGCGACGAGATTCTTCGCTCGCGCTCAGAACGACCGAAAATGAAGTTTTGGGATAGCCTCTAGAACGGTCGCCCGAGTTCAGATCAATCGCACGATCTCGAAATGCATCCCGTCAGGCCGATTCTTGTAGTGGCCTCCCCAGTAGAACCCGAGTTCGTTCGCCGCGCTGACGAGTTCGCGCAAGCATCCCTCTCGCCCAAGCAGCGCCGGGACTACGCCAAGACCATTCCATTCGACGTTGATGTCGAACGCCGTACCATAGGCATGGTTGCTTAATTTCGTCCTACTTCCTCGAATGAATCGCGGCACAAAACTCCCGCCCCACGTCAGTATTCGGTCCAGTTCCTTTTCTTTTTCCCATCGCTTGAACAACCTTTCCAATTGTTTCACGCCGCGGCGATGCCATTGAATTCTCGTCGACCCAGGCGCGCCTTTCACGCCGGCGAGTTGCGGAATCGCCACGCTCACAATATTCTTCTGCGCCCAATTGTCCAGGATCACGATGTGTTCAGGGTTGTCCGCAAGAGGTTTGTGTTCATAACGAAAAGTTCCAAACTGTAATCGCCGAAATTCTTCGGTCGGCCCCCCAAACTTCGGCGGCGCTGGCCAATTCGGGCCCGTGCTGTCCGTCCAATCGGAGGTATCAATAACGCTGAACCCAAGGGACATCGCCTTAGCGAAGGTCTTGTCACCCACAATGCCGTCGGCACGGAGCTGGTGCTTGGCCTGAAATGCCCGCGTCGCTCTTTCGGTTTCGACCCCAAACGATCCATCTACCGGTCCGACCGAGAAGCCTTGTCCGATCAGAAACGTTTGCCATTGCCCTACCGATTTGCCGCGACTTTTGGTCTGAAGTAACTTCATATTGATTCACTTCCAGAGTTCGTGTGACGACCATGCGACTTTCTGGCGCTACGAAACTTTTGCTCCTATTTAATTGCCTTCGGGTGTTGCGTAATTTCGCGTTCCCGCGCTTGTAAACTAGCGGCGTCATGAGGTCTAATCAGCCCTGCTATCCAGGTATTCGCTCGTGACTTCCATCCCGCCACCCGACGGGTCCCGCCAACCCAGATCGAATCCCACGGTCCTCGCCGACACCCAGCTGCGCGAAACCACTGATACCCCGGGCGAGCGGATCGGGCCCTACAAGCTGATCGAGAAACGTGGCGAAGGCGGCATGGGCTCCGTCTTTCTGGCCGAACAGGAACAGCCAGTGCGCCGGCGCGTCGCGATTAAAGTAATCCGGCCCGGCATGGATTCCGCGCAGATCGTCGCGCGGTTCGAAGCCGAACGCCAGGCAGTCGCGATGATGGACCACCTCAACATCGCCAACTCGACGCAGGCACGACCGGCGCCGGCTTACCCTACTTCGCGATGGAACTCGTTCCCGGCGTCCCGATTACACAGTATTGAGACGACAACCGGCTGAGCCTGCGCCAACGGCTCGAACTCTTCGTCCCCGTGTGCAAGGCGATCCAGCACGCGCACCAAAAAGGCATCATTCATCGCGATATCAAGCCGTCCAACGTACTCGTCACCATGCAAGACGGTGAGCCCGTGCCGAAGGTAGTCGACTTTGGCGTCGCCAAGACGACCGAACGCATCACCGACAGCAGCATGCACACGCAATACGGCACGGTCGTCGGCACGTGG
>JBGTJY010000466.1:0-7922 GCA_041744855.1 Candidatus Hydrogenedentales bacterium | reverse complement strand
CGCGATCGCCGCGCTGGCGGGGTTCGTTCCGTGCGCGGAATCGGGCACGATGATCGTGTCCTTGGCGTTGCCCTTGTCGCGATGGTAGGCCGCCATGAGCAACGTGCCGGCGAGTTCCCCGTGCGCGCCCGCGATGGGTTGCAGCGAGACTTCGCGCATGCCGGCGATTTCGCCGAGCACGCCTTCAATCTCGTGCAACAACCTGAGCGCGCCTTGGCACTGCGCCCATGTCGCGTCCGACGACGACAAGTGCGGATGCAGTTGCGCGAAACCCGGCAAGTTGGCGACGACCTCTGCAATCTTCGGGTTATACTTCATCGTGCACGAGCCGAGCGGATAAAAATTCGAATCGATGCCGAAATTGCGTTGCGACAGGTGCGTGAAATGGCGCACCACGTCGAGCTCGCTCACCTCGGGCAATGCGGCCGCCTCGGCACGGCACAGTTCCGCTGGCAACGTGGACTCAGGCACGTCGAGCGCGTCGAACGAAATTGCCCGCCGTCCAGTCCGTGATTTTTCGTATATCAGTTGCACGCCGTCTTCAATTCCTTTGCGAATGCATCCAGTACGTCCACCGTGTGTTTTTCCGTGACGGCGACGAGCAGATCGTTTGCTTGTCCAGCGCCCACATCGGCAAGCGGCAGCCCCGCCTGAAACCCACGCTCGGCCAACGCGCGCACGACGACACGCGCATCCTTGGGCAGTCGAACGGCGAACTCATTGAATGTCGGCGCATCGTTCAATACCTGCGCAAAGCTAAGTCTGGATTTCAGATACTCCGCCTTCGAATGGCAATGCCTCGCCACGTCGCGCAGTCCTTCCTTCCCCAGCAGGCATAGATAGATCAGCGCACGCAAAGCGCACAGCGCCTGGTTCGAGCAAATGTTCGACATCGCCTTGCTGCGGCGGATGTGCTGTTCGCGGGCCTGCAACGTCAGCACGAATCCGCGCCGTCCCTGCGCGTCGGCCGTCGCCGCCGCGATGCGTCCCGGCATCTTGCGCACGTGGTCTTTCCGCGTCGCCATAATCCCCAAATAGGGCCCGCCGAAATTGAGCGGAATGCCGAGACATTGCCCCTCGGCCACGGCGATATCCGCGCCCATCTCTCCTGGCGTTTTCACGAGTCCCAATGAGATCGGATAGAACGACACGACGAGCATCGCGCCCGCCGCATGGCAACGTTCGCCGAGCGCGGTGAAATCGTGAAGCGAGCCCAGGAAGCTCGGGTTCTGAACAATGACGCAGGCTGCGTCTGACGGGTCATCCCCGGATTCTATTTGTACATCCAAGTTCGCGGTATGCGTTTCGAGCTGCCGCCGGTAAATCGGATTCAGCGAATCGTGCACGACGATCCGCGATCGCCGGGTGATGCGCATCGACATCGTGGCGGCTTCGAAAATCGCCGTGCCGCCTTCGTACAGCGATGCGTTGGCGAATTCCATGTTCGTAAGCCGGCAAATTGCCGATTGATACTCGTAGATGCTCTGCAGCGTGCCTTGCGCGCATTCGGGCTGATACGGCGTGTACGCGGTGTAGAACTCCTGCCGCGAGGTCAACGCGTCGACAGCGGCCGGAATGTAATGATTGTAATAGCCGCCGCCGAGAAAACTCGCGCGCCTCGGGCGGTTTTCCTCGGCCATACGCGACAGCGTGTCGAGTACCTTCATCTCCGACATCGCCTCGGGGACGTTCCAAGACTTGAGCCGCAACGCCGACGGGATTGAGCGGAACAAATCTTCGACCGACTTCACGCCGATCGCGTGGAGCATTTCCTCGCGGTCGGTTTCCGTCGCGGGAACCCAACTCAATGGTCGTCCTCCTCGACGAACTTTTCGTACGCGGCCGCGTTCATCAGCTCCTTTAATTCCGCCGGATCGACGTCGCCGAGTTTATAAAACCAGCCGTCCTCATAGGGGCTCGAATTCGCGAGACTCGGATCGGCTTCGAGCTTCTCGTTCACGGCAGTCACCGTTCCGCCCACGGGCGCGTACACGTCGCTCGCCGCTTTCACGGATTCGACCGCGCCGGCCTCCGTCCCCTTCGTGACCGTCGCGCCGACTTCCGGCAATTCGACGAACGTCACGTCGCCGAGTTGTTCCGCGGCGTAATTCGTAATGCCCACGGTGTACTCGCCGCCGTCGGCGCGAATCCATTCGTGGTCTTGCGTGTATCGCAGGTCCATCGGAAACATGGTGTTCGGCTCTCCGTCCTAAAATTTCATGCGGCACGTTCCGCGCTTATAAAAAGGAGTTTCTTCCACGGCGACGGGCAGCGCCTTCGGACCGGCCTCGAGTTTCGCGCCGATCTTAGCGAATTTCGGGTGCAAACGCGCGAGGCCCACGCCGTGCTCGACGGTCGGCCCAAACGTCCCGCTCGTCACGACGCCCGCAGGTTCGTCACCGCGCATCACCTCGAAACCGTGACGCGGCGCGCGGCGCGAATCCGTGACAATCCCGACGAGTCGCTCCCAATCGCCAGCATCGCGCTTTTTCATCAGCGCCGACTTTCCGACGAATTCCGTGTCCCACGCGATGAACGATTCCATGCCTGCTTCCAGCGGCGTGATCGTGCTGTCGAAATCCTGACCCGATAAACCGTAGCCGACTTCGGTCCGCAAAGTGTCACGCGCGCCGAGCCCGGCGGGTTCCACCTCGTCAATCGCGAGGAAGGTGTTCCACACCTCGACCGCCAACGCGTTCTCCATAAAAATTTCGTAGCCCAATTCGCCGGTGTAGCCCGTGCGCGAGAACAATACGCGATGCCCGCGCCACGTCGTCCACACCGCGTTAAAATACGGCAGCGATCGCGCCGCATCGAAACCGGCGCCTAACGCGATGTTGCGCGCGCCTGGACCCTGAATGTCAATCTTTGCCGTCTCGAACGAAACGTGTTCCGCGCCATGCGGCGCGCCGCAGAATCGCTCTGTCACGCTGTCGAGCGGCCCAGCATTCGTCACGACGTACAATTCGTCGTCCGCCATGCGAAACGTGATCAAGTCGTCGAGAATGCCGCCCTCGTCCGTCAGAATTGCGCCGTAGCGGCATCGGCCCACGGGAATTTTCGACACGTCGGAAATGATCTGCCGATCGTACTGCGCAATCGCATCCGCGCCGCGCACGACGTACTCGCCCATATGTGAGCAGTCGAACATCGAGACGACCGCGCGCGTGTGCTGGTGCTCTTCGAGAATGCCGCGGAATTGCATCGGCAGCCACCAGCCGTTGAAATCGACGACCTTCGCGCCGAGTTCGACGTGCCGATCGTATAGAGGCGTCTTGTGCATCCCAGTCCGTGAAACTACGCCATGGTCAGCAGCGCGGAAACGTAGCCCGTGTTCCGCAGCGTTCCGTACATTCCAGCAACAGCAGCGACCCAGGCCCAGTTATAGCCTAGGCAAGTGGCGCGTGAAGCCCCGTCGTTCCCCCGTGGTCCCATCCACGTTCGATCGCCAGTTACGACGAGGCGGCTGGACGCGCGGAGTGTGCCAGACGAGCGGCGCGCTCCGCAAACCTCGCAGCGACGGCAGGCTGGAAGCCTGCACTACAAATGAGGCTTCGGTTTTTGTAGTGCAGGCTTCCAGCCTGCGGACGAGCGCCGAGATTCGCACCGTACCGCCACCGCGCGATATGATTTTGATCTTCTCCACAATAAATTACCGAACAACTCCTTGACTTTGCATGACTGATACCCCTACTTCGCGCCGGGGATTTTTCGGCGCGCTCAGCATCGGGCTCGCAGGGTTCTGGGCCCTGGTGAGCGCGGCCCTCGCCGGCATGGCCGTGCTGGGTCCTCTTGGCCGCGCCCGCGCGAGCCAGGAAATCGCGCTCGGCCCGGCCACCGGTTTTGGCTCGGAATTCCAGCGCGTGCAAATCAATGTTCCGTCGTCGCACGGGTGGCAAGCGCGCGACGTGCTCAAGACGATCTACGTGCGCGCGCTCGATGACGGTTCGTGGCGCGCGCTATCCGCAGAGTGCACGCACCTGGGCTGCACGGTGCGCTGGGCCGACGACGCGCAAGAGTTTCAGTGCCCCTGTCACGGTGGGACGTTCGACGCGCATGGAGAACGCACCGCCGGCCCGCCTCCCCGTGGATTGGACACGCTCGAGGCCGAAGTACGCGACGGACAATTGTTCGTCCGGTTGAGCTAGGATCTCGAGATGAACGAAGAACCCCGCGCATCGTTGCGCGTCGTCCTGCGGAATTTTTTCAACGAGTCGATCCCGAAATCCATCGGCTGGCGCAACACCACGGGCAGCGTCGTCGGCGCGCTGATCCTCGCGCAAATCGTCACGGGCGTGCTCATCGCGATCTACTACGTGCCGCACCCCGAGTCGGCGTCCGCGTCGCTCAAGTGGATGGAGGCGAATGTCCCCGCGGGCACGCTCATTCGCGCCCTCCACTACTGGGGCGCGTCGTATATCGTCGTTGCCGTGTTTGTGCACATCCTGCGCGTCTTCTTCAGCGGCGCATATCGACGGCCGAGGCAAGGCATGTGGCTGACCGGCGTCGTATTGCTTACGCTGACGGTCACGATAGCGTTCAGCGGGCAGTTGCTTCCGTACAACCAGACGGGATACTGGGCCGCGAAGGTCGGCGTGGAAATTGCCGCGACCGCGCCGCTCATCGGCGAGACGCTGAAACGGTTGATGCTCGGCGGCGACTCGATCGGCGAATTGACGTTGACGCGGTTCTACGCGCTACACATCGTCGTGCTGCCCGCCATGCTCGGCTTGTTCATCGTTTGCCACCTGTTCTATCTGCGCAAACATGGGCCTCTTCGCGCCGCCAAAGATCGCACGGAGGACATGACGCCGTTCTATCCCATGCAGTTCGCACGCGACATGATTGTCATCTCCGTTGTACTTGCGTCATTCATTGGCGTCTCGTATTGGGCGGGCAGCCCGCGACTCGAGCCGATTGACCTTGCGAATTCGACGTACGTCCCCCGGCCCGAATGGTATTTCCTCTCGCACTTCGAATTGTTGCGCATGACGCCGAGTTCGCTCGAAGTGTTGACGACGTTCGTGTTGCCGGCCGGGTTGATCTTGCTGGTCCTCGCGCTGCCCTGGATCGATCGCGCGCAAACCAGCGCAGCGGGGAGCCGGCGCGGGGTTCGCATTGCGGGGGCCCTCGTCGCGCTGGCAATCGTGGGCCTAACGATCAAGGGCCTAATCCGTCATCAGACCGAACACACCATCGCCGCCGAGGTCGAAGCGCCGCCGGAAAGCAGCGCCGGGCAAAACCTGCTCGCCGAGGGCCGCCGCATTGTCACGCGCGAGAAATGCATCGTCTGCCACAAGCTCAACGGCCGCGGCGGCGTGAAGGCGGGCGATCTCGCGGGCACCGGAATGCGCCTGCAGGAAGACTATCTGCGCGCCTGGCTGCGCGACCCGCAGTCATTTCGCCCGGATATCGAGATGCCGCCGGTCACGGTGCCCGACGCGGAATTCGAAGCCCTGGTTCAGTTCCTACGTTCACTCGAAGAACCGCGCTAAACTCCGCCGTCCATAATTCCCATTCTTCCCATAACTCCCATCACCACGCCACGCGCCCCTCGTCGTTGAAATACCCCGCCGTCGGACCATCCGCGCCCAACGTCGCCAAACGCACGGGTTCGGCGGCGCCCTGCTCGACGCTGCGCGGGCCGGAATGATTGTTCAAGTCCGTCGCGACGTATCCCGGATCGGCGGCGTTGACCTTGATGCCCGTCGCGCGCAGTTCATTCGCGAAGGTGACGGTCACGGCGTTCAACGCGGATTTCGACGAGTTATACGCCAGCAGGTTGAACGCCGCGAAGGGCGACGACGGATCGGACGCGGCTGTAAGCGAGCCGAGCCCGCTCGACATATTGACGATACGGCCCGCGGCGGATTTCTTGATGAGCGGCAACATGGCCTGCGTGACGGCAATAACGCCGAATACGTTTGTGTCGTAGGTCTTGCGGATGCGGTCCATTTCGACTTGGCTCGGCGGCGCATTGTCGATCGCGACCGCCGCGTTGTTGACGAGGATGTCGAGATGCCCGAATTCCTTCTCGATCTGTTTCGCCGCCGCCGCAATAGTTTGATTATTCGTGACGTCAAGTTCGACGAATCGTGCGTCGACGCCGTCCGTTTTCAGCGCGTCGACCGCTTCGTTTCCCCGCGACTTATCCCGGGCCCCGACAATTACCGTGATGCCTTTCTTGCCGAGTTGACGAGCGATTTCGCGTCCGATGCCCTTGTTCGCTCCGGTAACGAGGGCGACTTTATTCGAATTTTGAGTGGCGGCCATAGGGATTCTCCTTTTCTTGCAATCGCTCATAGGATAACAAACTCGAAAGCGCGCGACTGGAGTTGTAGAGTGTGCGCCTTATCTTGAAGACGGAAGGCGCCTGGAAATGGATTTCGAGCTGATTGAAGAACACCGCATGTTGAAGGACTTGGTGCGGCGCTTTGTGGACGACGAATTGATGCCGCTCGAAGCCGCCGTGCTCGAGCGCGAAGCCGCCGGACAAGGCCTTGTCCTCACGAAAGAGGAGAAGCGGCGCATCGATGAAAAATCGCGCGAACTCGGGCTATGGGGACTCGACGCGCCTGAGGACGTCGGTGGCTCGGATTTACCACAAGTCGCGCTCATCG
This sequence comes from Candidatus Hydrogenedentales bacterium, assembly GCA_041744855.1. Taxonomy (GTDB): domain Bacteria; phylum Hydrogenedentota; class Hydrogenedentia; order Hydrogenedentales; genus JBGTJY01. The sequence goes on along the minus strand of JBGTJY010000466.1, from coordinate 1,302 downwards.
GCGTGAACGAAGAAATCGGACGCACAATCACGCCCTACGTGTTCCCGCCCGATTCGCCGAATTTGCGCATGCTCATGGCCACGGTCAACGAACGCCAACGCGAAGCCTATCTCGCGCCGTACGTGCGCGGCGAAACAGTTTCGGCGATCGGAATTTCCGAGCCCGGCGCCGGTTCCGATCCGGCCGGCATGCTCACACGCGCCGTCCGCGACGGCGACGACTGGGTCCTCAACGGACGCAAAATCTGGATCAGCCGCGCGGAGGAAGCCGACTTCACGATCGTGATGGCGGTCACCGAACGCGAGAAGGGGGCGCGTCCCGAGATCTCGGCGTTCCTCGTCGATCGCGATACACCTGGGTTTATCGTCGAGCGCCGCATTCCCATGATCGCGGGCGCTATCACCTACGAAGTCGTGCTCGAAGATTGCCGCGTGCCGAGTTGGAAACTGCTGGGGCAGGAAGGCCAAGGCTTCGCGCCGATGCAAGTCCGCCTTTCAACCCGCCGGCTCGAGATGGGATCGTGGAGCATCGGCATCGCCCAGCGCGCACTCGATATGATTTGCGAGCATGCCCCGCAGCGGATCACTTTCGGGAAGCCGCTCTCGGAACGTCAGACCATCCAATGGTGGGTCGCCGATGCCGCAATGAAGATTCACGCGTGCCGACTCATGGCCTACGACGCCGCATGGAAACTCGATCAGGGCCGCGACGTGCGCACGGAAGTTTCGATGGTGAAGGTTTTCGGCACTGAGATGGCCTGGGAAATTGTCGACCAGGCGATACAGGTATTCGGCGCGATGGGCGTATCGAAAGAGTGGCCGCTGCAACTCATGGCGAGCCACGTCCGCAATATGCGCATCTACGACGGGCCGTCCGAGGTGCACCGCTGGGTGATCGCGCGCAAACTGCTCAATACGCGGGTATAGCAAGACACGTCATTCTGAGCGCCAGCGAAGAAGCTCGTTTACGCGGTCTACTTGAGTCTTCTCAGAAAAAAAGATTCTTCGCTCGCGCTCAGAATGACTGAAGCAGACGACTTGGGGTAGATTCTGTGAAACGCTTTGCGTGCCTCGTTGGTATATTTAATCGATAGCTGTGGCTTCTGAACCGCCGCGCCCCGATGGTGGCGTGGCCATACTCTGACCCAAGGAGAATTCGTCATGGACAATCAATTCGACCTACTCGAGTTCGTGCTCGCTCCGTTTGGCATTCTGCTGAACGTGCTCATCAGCATCATCCTGGCGCCCGTGCGCCTGTTTTTCCCAGAAGCGTAATTGTAGGCTCGCGTGGGCGCGCATCACC
>JBGTJY010000465.1:0-4647 GCA_041744855.1 Candidatus Hydrogenedentales bacterium | reverse complement strand
CTCGAGGAATTCGAGCGCCTGTTGAGCGAGCGCACGAAGTTCGTGTCGGTCGTCTACGTGTCGAACGCGCTGGGAACGATCAATCCGGTGAAACAGATCGTGGGCATGGCGCACGCCGTCGGCGCGCCGATCCTGCTGGACAGCGCTCAGGCCACTCCGCATCTGCGGGTCGACGTGCGGGATTTGGACTGCGATTTTCTCACCCTCGCGCCGCACAAAATGTTCGCGCCCACGGGCATCGGCGTGTTGTACGGGAGGAAAAAACTATTGCAATCGATGCCGCCCTATCGCGGCGGCGGCGACATGATCGCGTCGGTCTCGTTCGAGAAAACGACGTACAACAAGCTGCCGTTCAAATTCGAAGCGGGCACGCCTAACGTCGCCGGCGTAATTGGCCTCGGCGCGGCAGTGGATTACCTGAGCGCCATCGGCATGGACCGCATCGCGGCGTACGAGCAGGAACTCGTGGCCTACGGCACGGAGGTGCTGCGGGAGGTGCCCGGTCTGACGATGATAGGCCGCGCGCGGCACAAGGCCGCCGTGTTCGGGTTTACGCTCGACAGCGCGCATCCGCATGACATCGGCCAAGTGCTTGATGACCAGGGGATCGCGATTCGCGCCGGCCATCATTGCACGCAACCGTTGATGAAGCGCTACGGCTTGCCCGCGACGGCCCGCGCCTCGCTCGCGTTCTACAACACCAAGGAAGAAATCGACGCGCTCGCCCAAGGGCTGCTGAAAGTAAACGAGGTCTTCGGCTGATGGGCGATAAGCGCGCGCTCTACGAACAGGTGATCCTCGATCACAACAAGGCGCCGCGCAACTACGGCCCGATGGACCACCCCGATAAGTCGGCGGAGGGTTACAACGCGCTGTGCGGCGACCACTTTACCGTGCACTTGAAGCTCGATGACGACCGCATCGGCGACGTGCGGTTCGAAGGCGCCGGCTGCGCGATTTCGAAGTCGTCCGCTTCCGTCATGACGACGCTGGTGAAAGGTAAGACCGAATCCGAAGCGAAGGAAATGTTCGAGAAGTTTCACGCGATGATCACCTCGGACCACGACGCGCCGCTGGATGAAGGCGCGCTGGGGAAGTTGATGGTGTTCGGCGGCGTGCGCGAGTATCCCGTGCGCATAAAATGCGCGACGTTAGCGTGGCACACGATGCTCGCCGCGCTGCAAGGCGAAAACGAAGCGGTCAGCACCGAATAATCGGCAAACACGAAAGACGTTCCATGACGACAACCATTCAATCCGCTCCAACGCTCGAAGTGACGCGCGCGCTCATGCGCGAACGGCTGCGGCGTGTGGTCCCAGAATTCGAGATCGATCTCAAGGCCGAGCTCGCGTTCCAGATCAATCAGCTTAAGGCCGAGCGCAACGCGGTCATTCTCGGCCACAACTACATGGAACCGGCGCTCTACCATTCCGTGCCCGATTTCGTGGGCGATTCGCTCGAACTCTCGCGCGTCTCGACGCAAACCGATGCCGACATCATCGTTTTTTGCGGCGTGCAATTCATGGCGGAAACGGCGAAAGTCCTCAATCCCGAGAAGATGGTGCTCATTCCCTCGGAGAAGGCTGGCTGCTCGCTCGCCGAAGGCATTAGCGCCGCGGACATCTTGCAGCTCCGCGAGCTGTATCCCGGCGCGCCCGTTGTGAGCTACGTGAATACGATGGCCTCGGTCAAGGCCGAGTCCGACTACTGTTGCACTTCGGGAAATGCCGCCGCGGTGTTGCGGCACATTCTCGCCCTTGGACACAAGCGCATCATCTTCGTACCCGATGAATATCTCGCGCACAACACGGCCGCGGAGCTAGGCATCCCGTTCGTGTTGACGCCGTTCCTACGCGGCGAGCCGGCGAAGATCGAATCCGAATACGCGATCATCGGCTGGCACGCCCGTTGCGAGGTGCACGAGAAATTCGAGGTCCAGGACATTCGCAACGTGCGCAAGCAATTCCCAAACGTCGCCGTGCTCGCGCACCCGGAGTGCAGTCCGGAAGTCATCGCGGAGGCGGACCGCACGGGCAGCACGAAACAATTGATCAACTTCGTGAACGAGATGAAGGCGCCGCAATATCTGCTGCTGACCGAATGCAGCATGGGCGACAACATCGCGGCCGAAAACCCGGACAAGGAAATGCTGCGCCTCTGCAGTTTCCGCTGCCCGCACATGCGCCAGATCACGCTCGAAGACACGCTCGCCTCGCTGCAAAATCTCCAATACCAAGTCGAGCTCGATCCGGAAATCATCCGCCGAGCAAAGACCCCCATCGACCGCATGCTCTCCATTCGGTAAACGTTCGGAGTTCCGCGCTCTGAAGATCAGCCGACAAACCTGATACCCTTGGGCCATGGGTACTACCGCGTTCATCTACTCCGAAGCGTGTCTCGAGCACCTCACTCCGCCGGGACATCCCGAGCGGCCCGACCGCATCAAGGCGATTGCCAACGCATTCGAGAACGCGCGTCTCAATCCACCCCGGATTCCGGCGCGACCCGCCGAGCGCGGGGACATCCTGCGTGTCCATTCGGAGCATCACTACGAAACCGTGCACCGCGCGTGCATGACCGCCGCGGAATACGACGACCCCGATACCTACATGATGGAGCGGTCGTGGAACGCCGCGCTGTTGGCGGCAGGCGGGGCGATCGAGGCCGCGAAGGCCGTCGCCGACGGCAAATTCACGAACGTATTCACGGCGATGCGTCCGCCGGGTCACCACGCGGAATACCAGGCCGCGATGGGATTTTGCCTATTCAACAATGTCGCCGTTGCGGCGAGGTGGTTGCAGGCCGAGCGCCGCGTGGATAAGGTCGCGATTTTGGATTGGGACGTTCATCACGGCAACGGAACGCAGCACACGTTCTATACCGATCCGTCGGTGTACTACGTGAGCATTCATCAATTCCCGCATTACCCGGGCACGGGCCGCCCCGAAGAGCGCGGCGCGCAGAACACGAATCTCAACATCTGCACGGCTCCCGGAACTCCCGCTCAGCGATGGCTCGAGGCCGTCGAACGCACGGTCGTCCCCGAGCTCGAACAGTTCAACCCGGAATTCCTGCTCATCTCCTGCGGGTTCGACGCGCACCGTAAGGACCCGCTCGGGCACCAAAATCTCGAGGCGGAAGATTTCGCGAGCATGACGCGAATGATCAAACATCTCGCGGGGGGCCGGGTCGTATCGCTGTTAGAAGGCGGCTACCATCTTGAGGCGCTCGGGGAATCCGCAGTTGCACACTTCAACGCGCTTGAAGAGTAGTTTCGACCTCTTCTCTCCGAGATGAGTCACCTCAACTTCTTCGATGAGGCCCACATCCGCACGACCTCACAATTGGAAAGCACGGACCACGTCCTGTAGTTGCGAGGCGAGCACGTACCTACTTTCCAATCCAGCCCAGTCCGAACGCGAGAAATACCAGCAACGCGAGCGCGATTCGGTAGTATCCGAATAACACGAACGTGTGTTTGCGGATGTACGCCATGAACCACGCGATCACGGCGTATGCGGTGGCGAATGAGACAACGCACCCGAGCCCGATTGCGCCCCACTGTTGCGGTGTGAAATCGACACCGTGCGTCACGAGGGTGTATCCCGCGGCGGCGAGCAGCGTGGGGATCGCGAGAAAAAAAGAAAACTCCGCGGCGGCAGCCCGGCTCATCCCAAGCAGCATCGCGCCGATGATCGTCGCCGCGGATCGCGACGTGCCGGGGAACAACGCGAGGCACTGAAACAGGCCTATGGCCAACGCGGTGCGGGCGGAGAGTTGAGCGACGCTCGGAATCGTGACGGGCCGTTGGCGGCGCTCCAGAACGATCAGCACGACCCCGCCCAGCGCCAACGCGATCGCAACCGGTATCGGCGCGAAAAGGTGCCGCTCCATGAAATCGTTGAACAGATACCCGAGCACTGCCGCGGGAAGGAACGCGAGCGCGACGAGGCCCCACATCGCATACAAATGTTCGCGCTTTTCCCCGGTAGTTCCAAACGGCCAGATGTCTTTCCAGAAATACACGATCACGGAGATGATCGCCGGAAATTGAATCATGATGATGAATGCGTCGTTGAACGCCTCGTCGCTCGTGAGCGCGATAATCTCGTCGGCGAGGATCAAGTGGCCCGTGCTGCTGATCGGCAGAAATTCCGTCGCCCCCTCGACGACGGCCAACACGGCGGCCTTCCAATACACGCGATCGATTCCCCCATTGCGCCGCGGTTCTCGCGGAAAGCGAGGCCCCAATTTGCGCGACCGTGGCTACAGCCTGGAATCGTAACAGGTTGGCGGCGGCGTGCGCACGCGGCATTTTGGCGCACCAGAATGCCGTCTCAGAACGGCGCGTTCGTCGACGGCCCGTAGTAATAGCGGTCTGGATTGCGGGGCTCCCATCGATACCGCTTGAGATTGCAGGCATCTTCGTAGTTGAATACCACGCCCTCGTCCTCGAGTAGATCGCGCTGCAGCATCGCGTCTTCTGCCCGTCCCCGCGTGCTGATTTGCCCCTTCCCGTTGATGACGCGCTGCCACGGGACGCTATGCGCATCGCAGGCTCGCATCGCATAGCCCACGGCGCGGGCAGCGCGCGGCGCGCCGAGAATCGCCGCGATTTGCCCATAGGTCATCACGCGGCCGCGCGGA
>JBGTJY010000464.1:0-1610 GCA_041744855.1 Candidatus Hydrogenedentales bacterium | reverse complement strand
TGCAGGACGGATATTCCGGAGTCTGATTGTTTTCATGGGAGGATGATGTCGTATGACGGAGTCGTTTTACCCAAACGACAGGGCAGCGTCAATCCTGCACTAAAATTTTTTCGGCATGCCTTCGCGTGGTCTGAGGATTAGTCAGATCCTTGGGCAGACCGTCGGAAAACTCCAGACCACGATTGCGGGTGCAAGGAATGGCGTCTTCCAAAACGCCACCGCTGGCCACGCGTATGGTGGCGGCATTTGGGAAAACGCCTTTCCCTGGCCGAAACCGCACCTGCGACCAAGATGTCGCTACGGCCGTGGGTTTTTCAACAGTCTACTGAGTCCTTGCCACTGGAAGCCGAATACTTCCTCCCCACCACTTCCAACGATCGTTAGTCTTTGAACTCGGTCACGATCAAGGTCGCGTTGTGGCCGCCGAAACCGAAGGAGTTGTTCACCGCTACTTTGACGGCTTTCTCCTTCGCGACGTTCGGGGTGTAATCGAGGTCGCAGCCTTCGTCGGGATTGTCGAGATTGATCGTGGGCGGGATGACGGAGTCGCGCATGGCCAGCGCGCAGGCGGCCATTTCCACCGCGCCCGCGCCGCCTAACAAGTGGCCAGTCATCGATTTCGTGGAGCTGACGGACATTTTTTTCGCGTGCTCGCCGAAGACGGTTTTGAGCGCGCGCGTTTCGCAAAGGTCGCCCAGGCCGGTGGAGGTGGCGTGGGCGTTTACGTAATCGACCTGGTCCGGGCGCAGGCTGGCGTGATTCAGTGCCATCTGCATGGCGCGCACTGCGCCTTCGCCATCGGGCGGCGGCGCGGTCATGTGGTGCGCATCGGCGGAGAGTCCGTAGCCGACCAGCTCACAATAGATTTTCGCGCCGCGCGCTTTGGCGTGTTCGAGTTCTTCCACCACCACCACGCCCGCGCCTTCGCTCATGACGAAGCCGTCGCGATCGCGATCCCACGGACGCGAGGCGCGTTGCGGGTCGTCGTTCCGGGTGCTGAGCGCTTTCATGGCGGCGAAGGAGGCCACGCCGATCGCGACGAGCGACGCTTCCGAGCCGCCCGCGAGAAAGATGTCGGCGTCGCCGAATTTAATCATGCGCCAGGATTCGCCGATCGCGTTGTTGGATGTGGCGCACGCGGTGACGATGCAAAAGTTCGGACCTTTCAGGCCATACTCCATCGAGATGAGGCCGCTGCCCATGTTGCTGATGAGCATGGGAATGGTGAAAGGCGAAACGCGGCCCGGCCCTCGATTGACCACATTCGAGTGCTGCTCTTCGAGCGTTCTCAGGCCGCCGATGCCGCTGCTCACGATCACGCCGAAGCGTTCGCGGTTGGTTTTCTCTAGATCGATCCCGCAATCCGTCATCGCCATTTTCGCGGCCGCCATCGCGAGCTGCGCGAAACGATCGGTCCGGCGGACGTCCTTCGGATTCTTGAAAAAATCTTTCGGCTCGAAGTTGCGCACCTGGCCGCCGAAGCGGCAGTCGTAGCCCGTGGTGTCGAAGGAATCGAGCATCCCGATGCCGCTGACGCCGTTCTTTAAATTATCCCAAAAGGTGACGAGATCATTCCCGATAGGAGTGATGACGCCGAGGCCGGTGAGGAC
>JBGTJY010000463.1:0-2256 GCA_041744855.1 Candidatus Hydrogenedentales bacterium | reverse complement strand
TCGCGTGAACGTGTACTATCAGAAGGGGGCGGTTACGGCGGCGTTTCGACCCATTCCGGAGGAGATTCCACTTTGGCGGGACCTTGGGTTGCCGGCGTTTGTGGAAACCATCGCTACCGCGAAGCAGGGCTTGGTGCTGGTGACGGGGCCGACGGGTCACGGAAAGACGACGACGCAGGCGGCGATCATCGACCTGATTAACGAGACTCGGGAGTGCCATATCGTCACCGTTGAGGACCCCATCGAGTATGTACACAGTCACAAGAGCAGTATCGTCGATCAGCGGGAAGTGGGCGTGGACACGCATAGCTTTATCGACGCATTGAAATACGTGTTGCGGCAGAATCCAGACGTGATTCTGGTTGGCGAGATGCGCGATCTGGAGACCATCTCGGCGGCGTTGCGGGCGGCGGAAACAGGACACCTGGTGTTGGCGACGCTGCATACCAACGATGCGATTCAAACGGTCGACCGGGTGGTTGACGTATTTCCCGCGGGGAGTCAACAGCAGATTCGGTTCCAATTGTCGATGGTGTTGTTGGCGATTATTTCGCAGCGGCTGTTGCCGCGGATCGATCGGGATGGCCGGATATTGGCGGTGGAGCTGCTTCGGAATACGACGGCGATCGCTAACCTGATTCGTGAGGGGAAGACGCACCAGGTGTATAGCGCGATGGAGACGGCTGTCCGGGAAGGGATGATCACGATGGATAAGTCGGTGAAGGATTTGTATACCGAGGGGATCATCTCCTATGAGGAGGCCGTGGTGAATGTTCGTAACCCGAATGAGATCAAGGCTTTGTAAGGCGCGATGGAATGGGATTTATGGGAAGATATGGGAAGGATGGGAAGGGTCGGCAAGGGATAGGGGGGTGTGAGTTGATATACTTTAGCGCAACTTTTTTTAGGGTGGGGAGATAGATAGGCGATAGAGTGCAGATTGGGTCGGAAGGCCTGGTTTTTCGATGACGATGACGATGACGATGATGAGCCCGTGGTTAGGTGCTTGAACATGAGGCTTGAGTTGCTTTTCTCGTCGGGTTTGTTTTGGGGCGAAATGGTTGTGGGGTATTCGTGATGGCTGAAGTGATTCGGAATTTGAAGGTCATCGATTCGGGCGCTCGTTTTTCGGGTGCAGACGTGTCGCCGGTGCGCGTTGCCGACGAAGAGTTGATGCTGCAGCATGGGCGGGGGTGCGAGGCCTCGTTCGAGGAATTGGTTCGGCGACATCAGAAGGGCGTGCTGAACTACGTTCACCGCATGGTGCAGAATCGTCATATTGCGGAAGAAATCACGCAGGAAGTTTTTCTCGCGTTGGTGAAAAACGGATCGCGGTATCAACCTACCGCGAAATTCACGACGTATCTATACGCGATTGCGTCCAATATGGTTTCGAAGGAATGGTTGCGGCGCAAGCGGCGTCCGAAGTTGTTGGACTTATTCGCGTGGGGCCGCTCGAAGGATGAGGACGATTACGATCCGATCGTCAATACGCGCGATGAACGCGCGGATTCCGTCGCCGCTTATCGGCGGGGCGAGGTATCGGAAGCGGTGAACGAGGCGCTGCAATATTTGCCGGAGCATCAACGCGAGGCTTTCGTGTTGCGGCGCTTTCACGATTTGCCGTATGAAGAAATTGCGAGTATTACCAATGTCCCGGTGGGCACGGCGAAATCGCGCGTGGTTCGCGCTGAACGCGCGCTGCGGCCGCACCTTGAATCCTTTCGCGAGTACGTGTAAATCATGAAGATATACGTTAAAACGAAGATGATCCGCAGAACGGTGGTGCAACGTTTCACGCATCCGTCGAAGACGTCGCTGCTCGAATTCGCGGAGCGCTACGTCGCCGCTCAACCGGGCACGCCTGCGGAAATTGGCGAGCACGTGGCGACGTGCCGGCGTTGCCGCGATCAGGTGAGCGGCATGGCGCGGACATTCGACGTGCTTTCCGAGGCCAATCCGTTGGAGCCGCCGCGTCACCTTACCGCGCGCATTTTGTTCGCTGCGCGGTACGAACGGCGGATGGCGATCGCGCGTTTGGTCCGTTATCGCCGGTTGGTTCGCGTGAGCAAGGCGATGTCCGTTGCTGCGGCGGCGGTGGTGGTTGTGCAAGTGGTGTACGTTCCGTATGCGAATGCGCCGTCGCGTCAGGCGCAGCCGGTTGCGCCCAAGGCGATCGAGCGACCGATGCAGGCCGCGGGCAATTCGCTTGCGCGTCCGGTGTCGCAGTGGGACGATCGGCGCGCCGGTTCGTCC
>JBGTJY010000462.1:0-5169 GCA_041744855.1 Candidatus Hydrogenedentales bacterium | reverse complement strand
CGGACGCGCAGGAGCGCGTCCCTCCCGGATTGCGCAACCCAACACCGAGACTTTGGCATAGTAGTCCATATCCGGGAGGCGCACGTGTCCGAAAAGGTTCCACATAAGCTACGCACGCCCTATCGCGCTATCAAAGTCTCGATCCTTGCCGCGCTGGGGATCGCGTTTCTTGCCGCGCCGGCGTTCATGCGCGAGGTTACGCAATTCAACGCGCTGAATACCCGCGCGGAGTCGCTGCTCAATGAATCCATCGACCGCAACCTCGTCACGTTCGTCAGTCTTTCGGCCATCAAAGCAGTAGTGGGAATTGTCGAAGGCAGCACGGTCGGCGTGGGTTTCGAGCTGGAAGTGGGCGACCTCGTCCAGCCAGCCTACGACTACCTCGACTTCGTCTGGACGCTCTTTCTCTATGCGCTGATGACGTTGAGTTTTTACAAGCTGCTGATGGAAACGGGGCTGCTCAGCGTCGGTTTCGCGCTCATCGGCGCGGGCCTTCTCCTCGGCGCGTTCGCGTTCTTATCGCCGCCGGCGCGGCGTTGGGCCCGGTTTCTCATGCGATTCGGCATTGTCGTTTCCTACGTCGTGCCGGCCTCGCTGCTGGGCGCGCAATACGTCAGCGACACGTATCTCGTCAACGTGAAAGATGCCAACGCGGCGCGGATCGAATCCGTCCGCGGAGAATTCTCGTCCGCGCGCAACCAGGTGTTCGAGTTGCGCGAGAAGCTTTCGATACTTAACCCCGGCGATAGTTTCGACGCCGTTCGCACCGACGCCACGGCCATCGCGAACCGCCTGTCCGATGCCGTGTGGGACAGCATGTTCGCGTTCCTGACGTTTGTATTGATTTTGCTGGTCGAGCTGGTCGTGTTGCCGTTGCTTACGGCGTATGTGTTGTACAAGTCCGTTGAGGCCATGGCGAAGCAGGCGATCAGCCGATTTGGGTCGGAGGATTCCGGAAAGGACGTACGCCGATCAGAAGGCTAGTTCAGAAGGCTACTTCAAGTCGCGGAAGTGCATGCTGAATTCGATCTCGTCGAACGGCACACCATCCACTTCCACGTACGGGTGAATAAACTTGTTCAGCGCCGGACCCTGTTGCGGCGGCGCGAGCGTCACATCGCGGCCGTGGGTGAATTTGAACAAGTTCGCCGACTGCGATCCAAAGTTGTACTCGCGGTCCTCCGGATGTTTGTCTGCTTCCGATGCGTCAAGGGGAATCCAGCCGATGCCCTCGACGTAGAATCGCGCCCAGCAGTGATAGGACGGAATCCGTCCTTCGCTCGCCTGCACGCGAACGGGGAATCCAAACTCGTGATCCGCCGGGATGCCCTGGTTGCGCATGAGCGCGATGAACATCGAGTGGTAGTCGGTGCAATCGCCGGTCTTCGAATCGCAGGCCCAACGCACGTCGCCCTTGCCCGCGCCCGGCGCCTTGTAGTTGTAGGTGAATTCGTCGATCAGCCAGTCGTAGACCTTGCGCGCCGCGACGATGGGGGGATCGTTGGCGAGTTTAAGTTTCGCGGCCGTCGCGACGATGGGGTCGTGATCGATGGGAATCAGCGTGTTCGATTCGAGGTACTTCGCGAACTTCGTCTCCAGCTTCGGCGCGGGAGCGAGTTCCTTCGCTTGCGGGATCACGATTTCCGCGCGATGCACTTCCACGACGACTTCCGCGCCGAGTTTGCCGTCGCGAAGATCGTCGTCGAACGGCGCCACAAAGCGCTTGTGCCACATCTTGTTGCCGTGTTCCGGCTCGACGGCAATCGCGCCGCCTTCGGGATAAGTCACGCTCACGCGGCCGACGGTCTGGCCGTCGGTATCCTGCGCGATGGGAATCCAGAGGTCGATAGCTTTCGCGCCGTCCGGGATTCGTTCGAAACTGACTTGATACGTGAGTTCCGTATTGCGCTTCGCTAACTCATCTGCCCAGGCGTAGCTTCCAAGTGTCACTATGCCGGTTGCCAACGCGCCGAGGGTCATCAATGCTCGCGAGGTCATGGTTCATCTCCCGTTGCCCTCTCTGCATGATACTGCAACACCCGGCGCGTTAACATATTCACGTGGACCGCCAAACGACAAGAAGCTACAACCCTTTGTTTTGGGTGGGGTGTCTTATCGTGTTCGTACTGATGGCTTACATTGCCTTACCGGTCATTTCAGACTATTACGACAAGCAAGGGCCAGGGCGAATCACGAAGAACGGCATTACGCTCCACCGGAAATCGCCGGATGCGATTCGGCTTTCTTGGGGCACGGGAAGCGGGATTATCATTTCGCCGTCGCATGCCCTCAGTGGTTTGCTCGTGTTCCCGTACTTGGACATGCTGCGTGGCAAACATCTGGCGGAACCCCTTCCGAGGTTGACATCCCGGCCCGGGATCTGGTTTTTCGAACTCGAGTCCGATTCCGTATATCTCGGGTCCGTGAATCCGCTCAATCGCGGCGCCGAAGATCGTATTTTGGTGCTGTGGAGCTTGGACTTCACGTCGCCCACAGCCATCGATCAACTTTATTCGCTTGTCGCGCAAGACTACATCTATCTCGGTTACGCCGTCCGGAACATGGACGATGTCGAGTTACTTAAGAAGCTTGTGGCACCGCGCGAGGACGCAAACCTCGAAGAGAATATTGTTGCCGACGGGATTACTCTTCATCGACTGGAAGTCGGAGTAGAACGTGCTTTTGCTCGCGCGGACGCCGACTTGAATGAACTCCAAGAAATTCGGCGCTCGATTCCGTTCATGGTGGAGCGCGCCGACCCGAGTTTGGGTCACCCTTGCAAAATCGTCCACGTGCTCTGGTTGGATGGTTCGATCGAAGCGATACCGTATGGCGAACGATTTCCGGCGACGCAAGAATTTATGGACGCGTTCCGAAACGACGGGTTGTGAGGAGTGAGATAGTATGAAATAGGCGCGCGAACTCGGAGCGCAGGAGCGCGTCCCTCCCAATTAATGCGCGAGCAAGTCCAGCGCCGCGGCCGTCATTGCCGCGACGCCCGTCTTAATCGATGGCTCCGGTTCCGGCGCGTATTTGCTGGAGTGCAGCGAGGGCAACGCCGCGCCGCCTGGCTTTTTGCTTTCCGCGAATCGCTCCGCGCTAATCGTTCCGAGACGAAACATGAAGATTGGAATCTTCGCGTCGGTGCGGCCGTAGCGCCCGAAATCTTCGCCGCCCATGACCGGCTCCTTTAGTACAAGGTTTCCCTCGCCGACTACGCGGCCGATGGTCTTCATCACGCGCTCGACCAATTCCGGCGAGTTGTAGAGCGCCGGGGTGTAGGTGTCGCTGAAGCTCACTTCGGGCAAAAGCTCTTCCGGAATCCCCGATGCGCGCGCCGTGTTTTTCGCGACGCGCTCGATGCCTTTGAGCAAGATGTCGCGCGTCTCGTCGGAATAGGAGCGCACCGTCAATTGCATGCGCACTTCGTTGCCGATGATGTTGTGCTTCGTGCCGCCGTGGATCGATCCCACGGTGATTACCGCCGCCTCCGTGGGCATGACTTCGCGGCTCACGATCGTCTGCAACGAGAGCACGATCTGCGCGGCGGTGACGACTGGGTCCTTCGTCAAGTGAGGGTACGCGCCATGGCCGCCCACGCCGCGCACGAGGATATCCACCGAGTCAACATTCGCCATTGCGAATCCCGAGATGTATCCGATTTTCCCCGCCTCGATTCCCTCATCGACGTGCAACGCGATCGCGTAGTTCGGCTGCGGGAAGCGCTCGAAGAGGCCATCCTCGAGCATCGCCTTCGCGCCGCCGCCGCGTTCCTCGGCCGGTTGCAGCACGAGCATGAGCGTGCCTCGCCAAGCATCCTTGCGGGCGGCCATTTCGCGTGCCGTACCGATGAGACACGTCATGTGCACATCGTGACCACACGCGTGCATCACGGGGACCTCCGCGCCGGTCTCGTCCTTCGCGGTCGCCGTGCTGGCGTATGCCAGACCCGTCTCCTCGCTTACCGGCAGTGCGTCCATATCCGCACGAATCATCAGGACGGGCCCGTCGCCATTTCGCATTAATGCGACCACGCCGAACCCGCCGACATTCTCCGTCACGTCGTAGTCCAGCTCTCTAAGTTCCGAAGCGAGATGCCGGCTCGTCTCCTTTTCCTGAAAAGAGAGTTCCGGATTCGAATGGAGACGTTTATAGAGAGTTTCTAACTCCGCGTATTGTTTGGAGACGGATTCCTTCAGTGCTTCGATCGTCTGTTCCGGCACAACGTTCTGCCCGAACGCAATGCCACCAACGCACACGAATATCCACATCGCGGCGGAGACGCAACGAACCCACGGTGGCCGGCGGGGAATTTTATGGGAAATATGGGAAGTATGGGAAGTATGAGCGCGACGGATTCGCAGGTACCGGCTTGGAACCAGGTTGGTGGTGAACTTCTTTGTATGACACACGGAAGTAGACGGATAGTAGTTCAAACTTCGATCCCTCATTGTTTAGTCGTCATCCCTATGAAAAAATCGGTGTCAATCGGTGCAATCTGTGGACAACTACTCAAACTTTGACGACCTGTTTTCCCTTGTTTTCTCCGTTTAGCATGCGGATGAATGCCTTCGGCGTATTTTCGAGACCGTCCATTACATCCTCGCGGAATTTGAGCTTGCCTTCCTTGAGCCACGTCGCCATTTGCCGCGTACCCTCCGCGTAGCGATCCTGCCAACGAAACACGAGAAAGCCTTCGGCGCGCGCCTGGCGCACGAGCAACATCGTGAACGGGCGCGGCCCCAAATCGGCTTGGGTCGCGTTGTACATGCTGATCTGTCCGCAGATGCTGATGCGCGCGAAATTGTTAATTTGTCCCATGACTGCGTCGGTAATTCCGCCGCCGACATTATCAAAGTAACAATCGACCCCGTTGGGACATACCTCGCGGACTTTCGCCGCGAGATTGTCCGCTTTCTTGTAATTGAACGCGGCGTCGTATCCGCATTCGTCTTTCAGATATTGCACCTTTTCATCGTCGCCCGCGCTGCCTGCGACCTGACACCCTTTTATCTTCGCAATCTGCCCGACCAGCGCGCCGACCGCGCCGGCAGCGCCAGAGACAAACACCGACTCGCCGGCTTTTGGTTGGCAAATTTCGAGGAAGCCGAAATAGGCGGTCATACCGGGCATCCCCAGAATTCCTAAATACGCCGAGAGCGGGGCAAT
>JBGTJY010000461.1:0-2293 GCA_041744855.1 Candidatus Hydrogenedentales bacterium | reverse complement strand
GGCTGAGCAGGCGCGACGGTTCGGGGCGAAAACTTCGGGTCAAGCGCTTTTGTACAGTCCGGCGGGCCGGTTGCTTTTTAGCGGCGGGATTACAGCGGCACGCGGACATCATGGGGACAATCCGGGGCGCGATTTGCTTGAGCAGCAGATCACTGCGCCGAAGGAATCAACACAACGGTACAACGTCTTCGGCTGCGGATTGTTCGCGCGCGAAGACATTCTCGAGGACTCGATATGACTAGCGTGCCTCTCGATCCGGCGATGGAGACGACGATTAGCAAGCGCGCGGCGGACATGTACCACTCCGACCATCGGGCGTTGTACGTGCGCACGGACCGGTTGTTCGGCGGGCTGATGATTTTCCAGTGGCTGCTGTCGATCACGTTGGCGCTGATCGTGTCGCCGCGCACGTGGACCGGCGCGATGAGCCAGCTACACGTGCATCTGTGGACTGCGATTATTTTAGGCGGAATCATCTCATCGTTTCCGTTGCTGTTGATCGCGATTCGCCCCGGCCACGTGTATACGCGCCACGTCGTCGCGATCGCGCAGATGTTGTACTCCGCGATTCTGATCCACTTGACGGGCGGGCGCATCGAGACGCATTTCCATGTGTTCGGGTCGCTCGCGTTCTTGGCGTTCTATCGGGATTGGCGCGTGTTGATTACGGCGTCGATCATCGTGGCGGCCGACCACTTTCTGAGGGGGATACTCTGGCCCCAGAGTGTTTTCGGCGTGTTGGCCGCGAGTCAATGGCGCTGGCTCGAGCACGCGGCGTGGGTGTTGTTCGAGGATGTGTTCCTGCTGAGTCAATGCCGGCAGGGTGTAACCGAAATGCGCGCGGTGGCGCGGCGTCATGCCGAGCTCGAATCGGTGAACCGCGTCATCGACGCCAAGGTGCGCGAACGCACGCGCGAACTGGCGGACCATCGGGAGAAGCTCGAGAACACGGTAAAGGAACGCACGGCGACGCTCGAGACCACGCTCGTGAATCTACAGGAGTTGAACACCCGGCTCGAGCAGGCGAATACGCATCGCAGCCATTTCCTGAGCACGATGAGCCACGAATTGCGCACGCCGTTGAACGCGATTCTTGGCTTTGCCGATCTACTCTCGGGTCAGGGTTTCGGTCCGCTGAACGAGAAGCAGAAGAACTACGTCGAGCGCATCGACAAGAGCGGCGAGCATTTGCTGTCGCTCATCAACGACGTGCTCGATGTGGCGCGGATCGACGTGGGCGCGATGGTGCTCAAGGCGGAACCGCTCGATCCGCGGGGGTTGGTCGGCGGCGTGATCGAAATGATTTCGACGCAATTGAAGTCAAAACAGATTCGACTCGTAACCGAGATTGCGCCGGATGTTGGCCGGGTATTGGCGGATGAGCGAAAAGTAAAGCAGATTCTGATCAACCTTCTGACGAACGCGATGAAGTATTCGCCTTCGGGCGAGGAGATTCGCGTCACATGCAGCATGAAAGACGAGGATTTCGTGCGCTTTGCCATTGCTGATCGAGGTGTGGGGATTTCCGAAGGGGAACTCGAGAGCATCTTCGAAGAATTTCATCAGGCCGACCGCGCGCGTGACGAGGCGCTGGGCGGGATCGGTCTGGGCCTCGCGCTCTGCAAGCGCCTGGTGGAGTTGCATAACGGCGAGATTGGCGTCGCGAGCACCGTGGGCCAGGGCAGCGAATTTTGGTTCACGTTGCCGGCGAGCGCGGCGAAACCGAACGCGAGCAATCGAACCAGGGTGGCGAAAGAGAGCGACGCGCATTCGGAAACGCGTCAGCGGTGCATTCTCGTTGCGGAAGACAATGAAACGAATCTGGCCATGCTCGCGGACATGCTTTCCGTTTTGGATCACAGGATCGTGATCGCGCACAACGGACAGGAGTGCATCGAACTCGCGGAGTTGCACCATCCCGATTTGATTCTGACGGACATTCGCATGCCCGTGCTGGACGGTCTGGAGGCGACGCGGCGGCTTCGCGCGCAGCCGGAATTCAGCACGATCCCGATCATCGCGATTTCGGCCAATGCGAGCAAGGCCTCGGCGGAGGAATGCCTCGCGGCGGGTTGCACGTTGCATCTTTCGAAGCCCGTCCGATCGAAGCAATTATACGCGGCATTGAATAGGTACCTTTCGAATGAAACGGTTGCGACCGACGCATGAACGAATTGGCTGAGATGAACGCAGGCGTTGAGCTTGCCAATACTCCGGTGCGCGCGCGCGGGGCGAGTCCATTCTCGTTCGATTGCGGCACGTTCACGGTGCTCGTTGTCGATGACAACGATCT
>JBGTJY010000460.1:0-2049 GCA_041744855.1 Candidatus Hydrogenedentales bacterium | reverse complement strand
GAGAGATTCCTGCCTGCGGGGCATTCCAAAAAGTCAGCAAGGCGGTAATTTGTAGCGCTGCTTTTCAAGCGGCGCGTCGTATCGTCGGCTTCATCAACGAATCGCGCCGCTTAAAAAGCAGCGCTACCAACGAACGCGCCTTACCGACAGAAGTTCCGCGACTTTTTGGAAGGCCCCCTGCGCAGGAATGACGTTTATGACCTGTGACTACTTCCCCCGATCGCGATTCAGGAACTTCACCATCATCGCGCGTGGCTCGCCCGTCGCGTAGGACTGCTCGAACGCATCGATGCCGGCCTGGATGGCATCGTCCGGCGAAAGCGATTCCCATTTGCGAATGAGCGCCTTTTGCGCGCGGATGGCTATCGGGCCGGAAGCGAGGATTCCGTCGAGACAATAATTCACCTCGGATTCGAGTTTCGCGCCGTGCACGAGTTGGTCGATGAAGCCCCACTGCTGCGCCTCATGCGCGGAGTACATGCCGCCGGTGTAAAGTAGTTCACGCGTCTTGCCCCAACCGATGAGTTGCGGAAGGAGCGCCGCTTCGATGACCGACGGAATACCAACGCGCACCTCGGGCATGCCGACGATCACGTCGTGCGCCGCGATGCGAATGTCGCACGCCGCGGCGACTTCCATGCCGCCGCCCAGACAGTACCCTCGTATTTCGGCGATGACGGGCACCGGCATCGAACGAATGACCTCGTTCATCTCGTGCAGCCGAGTGATGAACGCGCGGGCGCCTGGCTTGTCGAGTTGAACCATTTCCTTAATGTTCGCCCCGCCGATGAATGCGCGTTTCCCCGCGCCGCGCAGTACGACCGCGCGCAGGTCGGCGTCCTTGGCTAGCGGCGTGAGTCCCTCCACGAACGCGTTCATCTCCGCCTTGCCGAGAATATTGAGATCGCCGTGAAAGTTCATCGTGACGAAAGCGACCGTGCCCCCGTCGCGCTGCACCCGTTCGATGTGAATTTTGTCGGTCGCCGCGCTATCCATGAATGAAGCCGATCACTGATCGCCCTTCCAGCCGGGACCGCGTACGACGCGTCCGGGCGTTGCGCCCGTGTGCTCGCCATCCTTGAGGACCTGCTGACCGTTTACGAAAACGTGGACCATGCCCGTAGCGAGTTGGTGCGGCTCTTCGAACGTCGCGTGATCCTGAATCGTGTTCGGATCGAAGATAACGATGTCCGCGAAATAGCCCTGCGCGAGGCGGCCTCGATTCTTGGCCTTGAGATTTTCAGCGGGGAGCGAGGTGAGCCGCCGCACGGCTTCTTCGAGTGGGATCACTTTTTCCTCGCGCACGTATTTGCCCAATAGCCGCGCGAAGTTCCCATAGGCGCGCGGGTGCGTGCTCGATTTGAGAAAATCGCCTTCGGGCGCCATTGATGCCGCGTCTGAACCAAAACTGACCCACGGGTATTTCATCTGCTTCGCGAGGTTGTCCTCGGTCATCATGAAGTACACGGTACCCACGCGCGTGTCGTCTTCGAGCACGAGGTCCATCGCCGTTTCTTCCGGTGACTTGCCGCGCATCTCAGCAACTTCTTTCAGTGTCTTGCCGATCAATGGTTTCAATTCGTCCTTCTGAAATCCCACCAGCAATATGTTGTCGGGAGAACCGACCAACTGCATCATGTTTTCCCACTCGTCCGAAGGCGTGCGCATCGCTTCGATA
This sequence comes from Candidatus Hydrogenedentales bacterium, assembly GCA_041744855.1. GTDB lineage: Bacteria > Hydrogenedentota > Hydrogenedentia > Hydrogenedentales > JBGTJY01. The sequence continues at coordinate 371 of JBGTJY010000460.1, read as the reverse complement.
ATTTTCGCGCGCGTCTCCGGATCGCTGATACGCTTCTCGAGTTCGTCGTCGCCGCCTTCCGCAACCCACGGCGGAAACGTCGCGTCGAGGCCGGTCGATCCGGCGACGTACGTGTACATGTCCGCGGTGATCTTCAATCCGCTCGCGCGCGCGGCGACGATCTTCGCGATCGCCTCGTCCATCTTCGGCCAATTCGCCTGCCCCGCTGCCTTGAGGTGATATATCTCGGCGGCGATATTGGCCTCGCGCGCGATGCGCAGCAGTTCGTCGATTGCTTCGAGGAGGCGCTGGCCTTCGCTACGCATGTGCGAGATGTACATGCCACTGTATTCCGACGCGACCTTGCACAACTCGATCAATTCCTCCGTGCT
>JBGTJY010000459.1:0-11051 GCA_041744855.1 Candidatus Hydrogenedentales bacterium | reverse complement strand
AGTATGGGAAGTATGGGAAGTATGGGAAGTATGGCGCCTGCATAAATAAGAAGGCCGGCTCCGTTTTGTTGGAGCCGGCCTGCAGAAATTTTATGTCGATTTAGTAACGTGGTTCAGTCACCGAGGGCTTTTTCGATTGCTGCGACTACTTCGGGGGCGTCGGGCTTCGTGCGGGGCTCGAAGCGGGCTACTACTTCGCCTTGCTTGTTGACGACGAACTTGGTGAAGTTCCACTGGATTTCGCCGCCGAACTCTCCGTTTTCATCTTTCGAGGTGAGTTCTTTGTAGAGCGGGTCCATGTCGTCGCCCTTCACGGAGATTTTGGAGAACATCGGGAAGTCGACGCCGTATTTCGTGGTGCAGAATTCCTTGATTTCCTTTTCCGTGCCCGGCTCTTGCGACATGAAATTGTTGGCTGGGAAACCCAACACGTCGAAGCCTTTTTCTTTGTACTTTTTCTGGAGGTCGACGAGTTGTTCATATTGCGGCGTGAGCCCGCATTTCGACGCGACGTTGACGACGAGCAACACCTTGCCTTCGTATTTCTTCAGGTCGACCGCCGCGCCGTCGATGTCTTTCACCTGGTGGTCGGTGACTTTCGCTCCACCTGCAAATGCTGGCATAGACAACCCCACTGTAACCAAGCCCACAAGCGCCCACTTAAACGTTTTCACTTTTCTGGCCTCCTTAGGTTAACGCGTATCGTTCCATGAAAGGGGGTAGTGTAGGCTCGTCCGATGACGACCCGCAACCCGTGTGACTCCAGCCCGCCCGGTCAAACACGGGGGCGGGGGGTGGGGTTCCTTGGGGTGTATTCCGGGGGGTTGTGGGTCGGTGTCACGGGGAGGGCGTGGCACGGGAAAGTTCAATGGGAGGGATGGGACGTATAGGAAGCATGGGAAGTATGTGCGCGACTGATACGGACTGATTGGACGGATCCGCTTGCAGAGACAGGAACCGGATTTAAGGTAACTCGTTTTCGAGGACTTGTTCGAATGTTTGGCGTCTTCGGATGAGGCGGAATTCGCCTTCGCGGGTCAGTAGTACCTCGGGGGCTTCGGGGAACGAATTGTAGTTCTTTGCCGACTGGCTCGAACAGTAGGCGCCGGCGCCGCCTATCACGAGGAGATCGCCGATGGATGCGGCTCCGAGTTCGCGGGGCATCAGGCCTTCTGGGTCGCCGACGGTCGGGGTCAGGATGTCGCCGCTTTCGCAACAGTGGCCGACGACAAGCGCTGTTACTGTCTCCTTTGAGGCGGCGCCGTTTTGCGAGACGATGCGCATCGGGTGCTGCGCGCCATACATGCTTGGGCGGAGTGTTTCCGTCATACCCGAATCGGTTTTTATGAAACGGTAACCGTTTGCTCCGGTGTCGGCGAGATCGATGACGGAGACTACGATGGCGCCCACGTTGGCCATGAGCCATGTGCCCGGCTCGAGTTCGAGTCGTAATTTGCGGCCGTGATCTTTCGCGAAGGCGACAAAATCCGGCACGATCGCTTCGCCGATTTTTTTCGGGTCGGCGGAGATTTCGTTTGGCATGCGCGCGATTTTGAAACCGCCGCCGAGATTGAGCCGCGTAACTTCGGGCAGGCGCGCGGCGATGGCGAGCGACATTCGTGCGCAGCGCATCCAGACTTCGGGGTCGCCGCCGGATCCGATGTGCGTGTGCATGCCGGTCAACTTGAGGCGATGGCGCTTGGCTTCGGCGAGCACGTCGTCGACGTATTCGTGCCAGATGCCGAAACTCGAGGATGGTCCGCCGACGTTGGTGCGGTTGCTGTGACCCGCGCCGAGACGTGGGTTAATGCGCACGGTGACTTCCGTGCCGAGGAAGAGGTCGCCGTAGGTGCGCAATTGGTGCAGCGAACATGCGTTGTATAAGACGCCTTTGGCGACGAGGTCTTTCAGGTTCTTCGGAATTTCCTGCGCCGTGATTTGAATGTGCGCCGCGGGCACGCCTGCGCGTAGCGCGCGTTCGGCTTCGTAGCCGCTGCTCGCGTCGATGTGCAGACCCTTCGCGCTGAGTATGCGCAGGATCGCGGCGGCGGGTTGCGCTTTCATTGCGTAGCGCGCGGTGAGACCGTATGCGTTCGGGAATGCGAGGAGGGCATCCGCGCCGGCTTCGAGCGTGCGTTGATCGTATACGTAGAGCGGGGTGCCGAATTGATCGCGCAACGCGCGGACTTGATCGTCTGTCAGAAATTGCACTTCGTGCTCCTCTAGTCTAGTCATTCTGAGCGGTAGCGAAGAATCTCCTTAGCAAGAAGACGTTGGACTAAGGAGATTCTTCACTTCGTTCAGAATGACGCGGTTGTCTACGGTCATTCGGAGCCTGAGGGAAGATTCTTCACTTCGTTCAGAATGACTGGGTAGTTTCGGTTTTCTTAATTCGGTCCATGCGCAGTCGCCGCGCTTTTACCAATGATGCACGCGATTGACTGGTCCGCGAAAGCAGCGGGGACAAAGCAGCGAGCCGTCCTTCGTGCGGTTGCGGGTCGCCTTGTGGACGCACTCGACGCACGAGACCGCGTCGCACCTTGAACACACGAGACCGTGTTTGGGTTGCAGTTCGGGCGCCGTGGTCACGCGGTCGTCGAGCGCTCCGCGGGGCCACGTGGGGCGAAGCAGTTCGGCGCGGCAATCCGCGCAGAACTTGCCTTGCTGGTGCGGCTCGAAACTATCCGTCGCGATCCATTGCGGCGCGCCTTTTTCCATGCTGAAGATGTGCTCCGATTTGCAGTAGGGACAGCGGAACGACCCGGGCTTTCCGCCTGCTTCGCGTCCGGTGGCGCTGACCAACAGGCCGATCTCGGGTCCTGATAGCGCGACGAGGTCGTTCTTGTGGATGACGAGCGGGCGTTTGCACGTCGGGCAGGGCAGCTCAATCGCGCCGCGCTTTTTCTTGCCAGGCTTTTTCTTGCCAGGCTTCGGCTTGCCCGACTTTCGTGGCCGTCGTTCGAGCGCGACTGCTACGAGCACGAACAAAATGCCCGCGGCTGCGAACACGACGGTGGCCAACACGACGGTCTGGCTGTTTAGTTCCACTGCGCATTACCCCGCGGCATCATTGAGGCGGAAAGCATCGGCGAGAGTGACAGAGCTTGTCAACGCGCGCGGAGTGCAGCCAGGATGGCTGCACTACAAAGGACATCGACGCTTACTTGTAGTGCGGGCTTCCAGCCTGCGATTTGCCAAAGACTCGCGGGGCATTTCAACGCGCGAGGATCGCGCGCATCGCGGTGCGCAGCCAGGATGGCTGCACTACAAAACACATCGACGCTTACTTGTAGTGCAGGCTTCCAGCCTGCGGTGTTGCCAACGACTCGCCGGACGTTTGTATACTCTCGCCATGGTCGCGACTTTCTACATCCTTGGCGCTTTCGCTGCTTTCGCGTTGGGGCAAATTGAGGAGCAGATGCCCGAGACGTTGCCGCGGGTCATCGAGCTGCACGATGGGAAGGCCATCGTCGGTTACATTGACCAGGACAACTGGCAATCCGAGCCGATGGTTGTTGTCCGGCTTGACGAACCTTGGACGACTGGCCGCCGTACGCAGTCCATCGTGCCCGCGAACGTGCAGGACAAGGGGCCGGAAGCCCGCAACGAGTGGCTCCGGCGTCACAAGGAAGGTTGGGCCAACGCGGGGTACGTCAATCTTGGGACTGACCGCGACGCGTATTACGTGCTCAAGGCCGATTTCGAGCTTGCGCAGCGGGCTAATGAACTTGCTGGGGCGGAGGTGGAAGCTGTTGTGGCGGTGCCGGTCACGGAGGAGTCTTCGAGCGAGTCTGCGGTGGTAGAAGCTGGGGCGCCGGAGATGCCGAGTGCGGCGATGCTTTGGTGGCCGCATGTTGCGATCGTTGCAGGGGCGCTTGCGCTTGGGGGGGTGGCGGTTTGGTTTGGGTTTTTGCGTGAGGCGTGAGGGGTTGGCTTCGATGACGATGACGATGACGAGCACGATGACGAGTGTGTTTCGCGTTACGATCTTTTCGAGAACGAGCTAGCGCGATCGCCGGAAATCGCCTGGCGACATTCCGAAGTGGGTTCGGAAGGTTCGCGAGAAGTGGCTCTGATCCGCGAAACCTGCCTGGGCTGAAATTGTGCTGAGTGGCGTTTGTGTGTCGCGCAGCATTCGTACCGCGAAGTCGAGGCGTAGTTGCCGGACGTAGTCGCCGACGGTGCTGCCGTAGTGTTGGCGGAATGCGCGGGCGAGGTGGACCGGGTGTACGCCGGCGTCGGCCGCGAGGGTGCTCAGCGCGGGGTTGTCGGCGAATTCGCGTTGGAGGCGTCCGCGCACGTGGCGGAGCCAGGGCGGGGCGTGATTGTGTTGCGCGACGTTGCTCGTGCGGAGCATCGCGGCCAGCAGTTCGAGGCCGAGTCCTTGGAGGCTGAGTTCGGCGAAGGCTTCTTGCGATTGAAACTCTTCGTATAAGCGCTCGGCGATCCATGCCGGCTGGCCTTCGGAACAGGCGAAGGGTTCGGCGGTGGTCGCGGTGCGTTCATCGAGTGATTCGAAAATCGACGGCTCGACCTCGGCAATGAAATGACGGCCCGGCTCGCGATGGAGTTCCGCGTGCGGCGTACCCGGGGGCTGGTAGAGCACCATGTTGCGGCTGCGCAGGTGCTCGCGGCCGCCGATGGCCTCGGTGTAGCTGCCGGAGAGCACGCAGCAGATTTTCGCGCGGGCATGCGTGTGATAGGGGAGCTCCGCGCCTGGCGTGTAGCCCGTTTCCGTGAAGCGGAATCCGGGGACGACGGCGGTGCGCAATTTTTCGCCGAGGAAGTCGCCTTGGGCTAGCGTGGTCATGACTATCCTTTAACATTTAGTCTATCACCGAGCCCGGACGCGCGAGCGCGTCCCTCCCGGTTAGGTGCCCGTTGCCAACTCCACTTCGACGGTCAATTCTTCGGCGCCGATGGCGCTGCGGAGGTCGAATTCCGCGATCTCTAGCATGCGCGTGATGTCGGGTACTGCGTGGGATAGCGCGGCGGACTGCGCGGCGTTCGCGGCTACCACCACTCGTTTGACTGGCGCTTTGATGCTCAGGTTTGCGTCGGCTTTGGCTTTGCGGACCGCTTCGATGACCGTCAGCGCGCTGGGCCAGAGGTCTTGCTCGAGGGGTTCGGGTATGGCCGCCAATTCGTCGAGCGTTGGCCAGGGGCTTTTGTGGACGGATTCGGCCATTCCCGCGTCGGTGTTGTAGGCCCAGTGCCAGATGTCTTCGGTGATGAACGGCAGGTACGGTGCCAGTAGGCGGACGATGGCCCGATGCAGGATGCGCAGGGTCGCTGCCGCGGAGAGGCGTTCCGCGGTCAGTATCTCGTCGTAGGTGCGTGGTTTCGCGATTTCGAGGTAGTTGTCGCAGAAGGTGTTCCAGAAGAATTCTTCGGAGAGCGAGAGGGCTTGCGCGTAGTCGAAGGCGTCGAAAGCCTCGGTCGCGCGGCGAATCACGGGGCGCAACTGCGCGATGGCGGCGCGGTCCATCTCTTCGACGATTTTGTCGAGGCCGAGGCGTTCGACGGGGATGTCCGCGAAACGTCCGATGGCGAATTTGCTGGCGTTGAAGAGTTTCGTGCAGAGGCGCTTGCCTACTTTGAAGACTTGCTCGTCGTACGCCGTATCGACGCCGAGCCGCGCGCGGGCCGCCCAATAGCGCACGCTATCCGCGCCGAATTCGTCGATGAGCGGCTCGGGCGTGACGACGTTGCCCTGGCTCTTCGACATTTTCTTGCGATCGGGGTCGAGAATCCAGCCGCTGATGACGACGTTGCGCCACGGGATTTCGCGCTCGTGCATGTAGGCCTTGGCGATCGTGTAGAACGCCCAGGTGCGGATGATCTCGTGGCTCTGCGGGCGGATATCGGCCGGGAAAAGTTTTTTGTGGCGGGCCGGATCGAGCAGCCATTTGCTCGAGATTTGCGGCGTCATGGAGCTGGTGGCCCAGGTGTCGAAGATGTCGGGGTCGCCGGTGAAGCCGTAAGGTTTGTCGCGATCGTCTGGATGGAAACCCGTTGGAGTATCTACCAGTGGATCGATGGGCAACTGGTCGAACCTCGGCACGATGACTTTTTGATAGTCGACATCGCCATTATCAGCGATTTGATACCACAGTGGAATCGCGACACCAAAATAGCGTTGGCGGCTCAAGCACCAATCTTGGGTCAGGCCCTCGACCCAATCAATATAGCGACGTTCCATGAACTCTGGGTGCCAGGAAATCTTTCGACCCTGTTCAACGAGAGATTCTTTCTTGTCGAGCAGCCTTACGTACCACTGGCGCGTCGGGATCAGTTCAAGTGGCCTATCACCTTTCTCGTAGTATTTGACGGAATGTGTCACCTTTATGTTCGGTGAGGCGTACACCCCTCCCAACGCTTCCATTCTATCTACAATCGATTTTCGAGCGGCCTTAACGGATTTGCCGGCGAGAGCCTCGTATTCCTGTCTTGCAGATTCAGGATCTAAAGACGGGATCCAAGACCCCCAGCCGGCCGTCCAATTCTCACGCTCCTCAAAGACTTCGACGTTGACTGGGAAAGTTTTCTTTCCCCCAGCCTCATAAAAAGGCACAAAATGCACAAAAAGTCCATTTCGCTGAAGAATATTGCGAAGCGGCAGTTCGTTCTCGAGCCACCACTGCACATCGACTTGGTCTCCGAACGTGCAACACATGACGATGCCAGTGCCTTTGTCCGGAACCACTTTTTCATCCGCGATGATCGGAACTGGCACTTGAAATATCGGGGTGATCGCCGTTTTTCCGACTAGTAGTTCATATCGTTGGTCATCAGGGTGGACAAAGACAGCCACGCAGGCAGGAAGCAGTTCCGGTCTTGTGGTCGCGATAACGATCTTCTGATCGGTTTGTTCGATGCCGAAATTCAGAAAATAAAATTCTCCGGGAACTTCTTTGTCGACGATTTCGGCTTGGGCGATTGCCGTTTGAAAGTCCACGTCCCACATGACCGGCCGTTCGTCATGATATACATGTCCAAACAGATACAATTTCAGAAAGCTGAGTTGAGAAATACGCCGGCAATGTTCATCGATCGTCGCGTATTCTTCGTTCCAATCGTAGGAGAGTCCCAGGCGCGTCCATAGGTGACGGAACGCCATCTCGTCTTCCTTCGTCGCGACTTCGCAGAGCTCGATGAAATTCTTGCGGCTGATCTTTTGGGGATCGCCTTTGCGGCCGCGTTCCGCTTTGAAGTTGGGGTCGTAGTGCAGGTGCCCTTCGCACTTGACGTTGTACAGGTTCTGCACGCGGCGTTCGGTCGGCAGACCGTTGTCATCCCAGCCGATGGGGAAGAAGATGCTCTTGCCGCGCATGCGCTGGTAGCGGACGATGAAATCCTGGTGCGAATAACTAAATAGATGGCCGACGTGCAGCGAGCCGCTCACGGTCGGTGGCGGCGTATCGACGACGAACGTATTCTCGCGCGATGCAGTGGAGTCCCACGCGTAGATGCGCGATGACTCCCAGTCGGCAATCCAGCGCGATTCCATTTCGTGCGCGTCGTATTTGATCGGCAGGGGCATGAAACACTCCAAGAAATAGGGGGACTATTGCAAAGTCGAGATTCCCACGGCCGCGTGCTTGTCTTTGCTGGTATGGCGTTGAAGGCGCGCGGCCTCGGAATGACGGATAAAGAAAGGAATCCTAACAAAGCATTCGAGGGAGAGGGAATGGCGGGACGAAACTTCCCGCCCGGTTACGCGCCGATGACGCGGCCGACCAAATCCATCATGGGGGGCACTGCCAAATCGAGCACGGGGCGCGCCAACAGGATGGCCACGAGAATCCCGAACGGTCCGACGCGTTGCATGAACCGTTGGCCTTCGGGCGGTAGGAAATAATTCAGCACGTAGTGACCGTCTAGTGGAGGGACAGGGATCATGTTGAAGACCATCAACACGAGGTTCAGCAGGATGAACTGAATCAAGAAAAATCCAAGGGTGTCGTCTATGTTTTCTATGCCGACTGCGGATACCAGGGCGCGAGCAACCAACGTCGCGAGTATCGCGAGAAGCAGATTGGATGCGGGACCGGCCATGGCGATTAACACGGGGTCCCTGCGCGTGTTATGCAGGTTGCGCGGCACGAACGGCACCGGCTTTGCCCAGCCGAACATCATCATCGGCCCACCCGTGACGACCGACGTGCCCAGTAGCATGATGGGCAAAATGATCGTACCGAGCAGGTCGGCGTGCACGAGGGGATTCAAACTCAAGCGGCCCAAGTGTTTGGCGGTATCGTCGCCGCAGTAGAAGGCCATCGCGGCGTGGGCCGCTTCGTGAATCGTCAGCGAAAAGACGAGGCACAGGAAAATGATGATGGCAATCGTGGGGTCCAAGGAGGGCGTCCGATCTCGAAAATCGACCGGCCTGAGTATACGCAACACCCTGGAGACAGTCAAAGGAATGGGATTCGGTTGCGCTTAAGCCCGTTCTAGCGTTATACTTGCCCATGCGATAAATTTGCCAAGGCGATGGGGTGACGCTATAATCGCTAGGTCGCAATTATCGCACTTTTTCGCGATATGTGTCGGGAGGCGAGGACACCAATGATGAGCGGTGAGGGGAACGCTGGCAAGGGGAGCGCTGGCAAGGGCGCCAAAGCGACCATGACGAAGCGCGAGCTTGTCATTCGCGTGGCCAACGTCTTGGGGATGACGCAAAGCGATGTTGCCAAGGTAATTGAGGCGACCTTCGACTCGATCTCGCAGGCGTTGGCCGAGGGCGAGCGTTGGGAGTTGCGGGACTTCGGGGTATTCGAAGTGAAGACCCGCGCCTCGCGCATTGGGCGAAACCCGCGGACCGGCGACCAGGTGCCCGTGCCCGAGCGCAAAGTCGTGACCTTCCGGCCCGGCAAGAAGATGAAGGAACTGGTCTCGAATCCGCCGCCGCCAGCGCCCATTCCTACTCCCGTGACGCCGCCGCAGTCGTCTCCGCCGCCGAGCAACTCGGGGACTCCGAACCGGCCGGCGTTCTGAGACGCGAGCATCGACTGGGGACGTTCCCGAATGGAAATTCGGGAACGAGGTATGTACACGGACGCGGGATCGGCGGGTTCGGGGGTTCGCATTTGTGCGGTCGACTCGCGATGATCTCGGACGCGGAGGACCGCGTCCCTCCCGGCGCGCGGAACTCCGAACGGGCAAACCTGTACACTTTTCCGCGAGTAGATTTTTTGGGAGTTTGCGTGTGAGTTGGGAAAATGAGGTCGAGGAAATTCGCCAGCGCGTGGAGCTTGCGAAGCGGATGGGCGGCGCGGCGAATGTCCAGCGTCAGCACGACAATGGCCGGCTCACCGTGCGCGAGCGGATCGATCGTCTGGTCGACGCGAATAGTTTCCACGAATTCGGCGCGCTTGCGGGAAAGGCGACGTATAACGCATCCGGCCAGATTGCCGAGTTCATTCCGTCGAATTTTGTTGCGGGTACGGGCCGCATCAATGGCCGGCGTGTAGTCATCGGCGGCGACGATTTCACGGTGCGCGGGGGTGCGGCGGATGCGCGTGTCGGCGATAAGCAGGGTTACGCCGAACAAATGGCGCTCGAGATGCGCTTGCCGATGGTGCGGCTGGTCGACGGCACGGGCGGCGGCGGTAGCGTCAAGACGCTCGAGATGGTGGGGCGCACTTATGTGCCTGCGAACCCGGCGTGGGACATTGTCTCGCAGATGCTCGAGGTCGTTCCTGTCGTGGCCGTGTGCATGGGGCCGGTTGCGGGCCTCGGCGCGGTGCGCGTGACGACTTCGCATTTCTCGATCATGATTCGCGGCACGAGCCAGTTGTTCGTTGCGGGGCCGCCGGTCGTCGAGCGGGGCATCGGGCGTTGGGTCGACAAGGAAGACCTGGGCGGCGCGGATATCCATGCGCGCGAGAGCGGCGCGGTCGACAACGAAGTGACGAGCGAGGACGAGGCGCTGATCGCCGCGGCGCGATTTCTGTCGTACATGCCGCAGAACGTTTACCAGTTGCCGCCTGTAGCGTCGAGCGACGATCCGGCGCATCGCCGCGAGGAGGCGTTGCTCTCGATTATTCCGCGCGATCGCAAGCGGACGTATGACGTGCGGCGCGTGCTTGAGCTCGTGTTCGATCGTGGGTCATTTTTCGAGATTGCGCCGCTGTTCGGGCGGCCGCTTGTCACGGGCTTGGCGCGTTTGCTTGGGCATCCCGTCGGTGTGATGGCGAACGACCCGAAACATCACGGCGGGGCGATCGACGTGCAGGCCAGCGAAAAGATGATGCGCTTCGTCGATCTTTGCGACACGTTTCATTTGCCCGTCGTGAATTTCGTCGACAATCCCGGATTCCTCGTCGGCCCCGATGCGGAGCGCGCCGGGACCGTTCGCATGGGTTCGCGCGCGCTCGTTGCGCTGTATCAGGCGACGGTTCCGTGGTGCTCGATCATTTTGCGTCGCGTGTATGGCGTCGCAGGCGCGGGCCACGGCAACGCGCAGAAGCTGAACCTGCGCTATGCGTGGCCATCGGGCGATTGGGGTTCGCTGCCGATCGAAGGCGGGGTGCAGGCGGCGTATCGGCGCGACATCGAATCATCGCCGAATCCCGATGCGCGGCGGAAAGAAATCGAGGCGTCGCTGCAGCAGTATCGCTCGCCGTTCCGCACGGCGGAGGCGTTCGGCATCGAGGAGATCATCGATCCGCGCGACACGCGGCCGTTGCTGTGCGAGTGGATCGAGACGGCTTACGAATTGTTGCCGAGCGAACTTGGGGTTAAGCGGCGCGGGTGTCGGCCTTAAGGCTTTGTACCGCCGGTTTCCAACCGGCACGCGCTCGCATCGGCGAACCGCCAAACGTGCCGGTTGGAAACCGGCGGTACAACGAGTCGCTACGTGATTCGCGGGTTCGCGATTTGTTACCGTCAATCCGGTCGCAACTTGGAGTCCCCCCATGGCGCCTGAACTATTGCAAGCTGCTTCTACTATCCGCAGCGCGATGAGCCTGAGCCGCATCCTCGATTATGCGGTCGGCCATGGCGCGTCGGACATTCATCTGAAGGTCGCGCGGCCTCCTGTGTTGCGC
>JBGTJY010000458.1:0-2939 GCA_041744855.1 Candidatus Hydrogenedentales bacterium | reverse complement strand
GCAGGAGTAGTGAGGTAATTTTAGTAGTTTGTCTTGAAAGTGGGGGAGTCTTTCGGGCTTGTAGCGCGGCAAAGGCTCAGCCCTTAGTAGAAACTCGGGATTTTCTACCTTGAGTGCCGCGTTGACGTGGTAAGGCGTGATGTTAAGGGTGGCGCAGCAGCGGGGAGTGCAAACCAGGAGTGGGACCGGGTCCTTAACATCCACCTCCGCGTCGTCATTCTCTGCATGAATTTTGAGATTCCGCTAATCCTCAAGCAGGGCGCGGGGCAATTGTCAACACCTCGTCGGGCACCTACCGTCGCCCCAATTTCCGAGCCGGACGCACGCCAAAGCATTTCAGTTAAACGGCGTGCTATCATTCGGCTAATGGGCGCGTGCACCGCAAATGTTCAATCAGGGGCGATCGGTTTGTCCCAATGGATCGTCGCGGGAATCGTGCATTTTTTCATAATCGCCGCCGCAACCGCGGAAGACGCTATGGCCGCCCACGCGCTCGATCGCGCCTCGGCGCATCTGGCCGCGCAGAACGCCATTCACGTCGACATTGAAATGGCCTACGACGTCGAGGCCGAGGGCCGCAAAGATTCCATGACGACGCAGTACAGCCTGACATTCTCCCGACCGCACAACTTGCGCGTGCGGATGGATGGCGGGGATGCAATCGTCGAATTCGTCTCCGACGGGGCCAACTTCACGACATACATCACCGAATACGACGCCTACACCGTGCAGAGTACGACACGCGCAGCCGACGACGTAGTATTTAAGAGCGGCTTTGGACCCTATGCCGCCGTGACCAGCGTCGCCGCGGAATTCATCAAGGAAAAACCGTTCGCCGACCTCCGTGCCAGCGCGCGTTCCATCAGCCACGAAGGCGTCGAAACGATCGGCGGGGCGAAGTGCGATCGAGTGCGCATCTCGCGCGAGAAAGACGGCTGGGACCTTTGGATCGCCAACGGCGAGCCGCCGCTCATACACCAAATCAAACCCGACATGAGCGGCATGATCGAATCCATTCGCAAGCGCGGCGTGCGCGCCGAAGCCAAAGTCGATGCCACGCTGAAGAACTGGTCGTTCGCCACGCTCTCCGGCGATTCCTTCACCTTCGTTCCGCCCGCTGGCGCCGAGCAAGTCGCCTCGTTCGGCCAAAAACAAGCGGCGCGCACAAAACCGGAAGGCCTGCTCGGATTAACCGCGCCCGACTTTCAGATTCCCCTGCTGGGCGGCGGAACGCTCGACCTCGCGTCGAAACTGGGCAACGAAGTCGTCATTCTCGATTTTTGGGCGACCTGGTGCGGACCGTGCCGCACGGCGATGCCCGTCATGGCCAAAGTCACGAACGATTTCGCCGATCGCGGCGTGCGCCTCTACGCCGTCAACCTGCAAGAAGACGCGGCGAAAATTCAGCCGTTTCTCGACAGCACGAAACTCGACCTCGCGGTCGCGCTGGATTCCGATGGCAAGGTGGCCCAACAATACCGCGTGTCCGCAATTCCAATGACATTCGTCATCGGAAAAGACGGACGCGTACAGGCGATTCACCGCGGCTACCACGAAGGCCTCGAAGCGAAACTCACGAGCGAGCTCGAGGCCCTCGTCGCAGGCAAATCGCTAGTCGAATAACCAGGACACGAATTTAATCATGGCAACGCGCCGCGTCTATCTGACCTACAACGACGACAACGTCGAAGACCCGTTGATTTACGAGATGGGTCACAAATTCAAAGTAGTCACGAACGTCCGCATCGCGTCGATTTCCAAAGACATCGGCCTGGTCGCAATTCAAATCGAAGGCGACGATGCGGAAATAGATCGCGCCCTCGCCTGGATCGAAAGCAAAGGCGTGAAGGTCGAGTCCATCGAGAAGAGCGACGCGGTCTAAGCGAACAGTGTATTCAGTCATTCCCGCGCAGGCGGGACCTTCCCAAATGGCGGGTCGAGCCCAACATCCCCCTAAATCCCCCTTCAAAAGGGGGACTAAAGTCGCAGAAAAGTCCCCCTTTGAAGGGGGATTTAGGAGAATGTCGCCTGTGACACGGCTTTTTGGAAGTCCCCCTGCGCAGGAATGACTTGAGAACGATGCGTCGCGCGGGGTTGAGCAGATTATTGGGACGGCGGCGCGAAGATGTCGATGAGGTCGCGGGCTTCGTGGTTGCCGACGACTGCGGCGAGATAGCCTGCGACCCGGCGCGTGGCTTGAACCTGGCCCTCGAGCGCCGCGGCGTGACCGATCGTTTCCGCGGCGTGGGAACCGCATCGCGCGACGATGACTTTGACGGGATATCCGCAGCAGGCAAAGAGCAATTCATGGACTGCGTCGCGGCCGGCGGGGTCCTTGCGCGCGCCGATGATGGCGATGTCGTGGTGGATCGCGCCCATCGGCAACGCTTCGACGGAATCGACTTCCAGCGTGATGCCCGCGTTGCGCAGGAATTCCTGAACGGCGTCTCTGCCGGGTTCGGTCATTGAAGCGGCTTGAAGTTGTTCCACCGTTTCCGCGGCGAGCACGACGGCTTCGGAATCTGTTTCTCCGCCAGGGGTGATCCGCACGAGGCTGGGGCCATACACCGAGGCGAGAAACGCAATCGACGCGGCGGCGGCAAGCGACGCGATTCCCCATCCGATCCGCCGATGTCGTTGCGCGAAGCCTGGGCGAAGACCGTGTGCTTGCCGCACGCGCCGCCATACCAATTCGGGGCACTCGGCGTCGTGCGCCAGGCGTTCGCCCAGGGCTCGTTCGAATTGCATCTCGCCTGCGAGCTGCCGCCGTTCCTCGGGCGTGAGGATGCGCTCGAACTCCGAAATTTCGGAGGCCGAGAGTTCGCCGTCGAGGTAGGCCTGCGAGAGCTTTTCTTTGTCCTGCTTCATACTGCCTTATCCTGCTTCATTCTGCCTTTCCTGGTTCCCGTCGTCGCGCAACTTCAATCGTGGATACGTGC
>JBGTJY010000457.1:0-3374 GCA_041744855.1 Candidatus Hydrogenedentales bacterium | reverse complement strand
GGTTGCGATCACTTAGGCAAAATGAGCATTGGGAAACAACGTTTGAACGAGCGACGTGGACTATTCCCAAAAAACCGAAGGGGAAGATGGATGAAAAAAACTATTGGTGTGTTACTTCTCGGGATGATGATGTTTGGAGTCGGATGCGAGAAGAAAACGGAGACCGAGGGCGGCCCCGGCGCCACAAGGCCGCCCTCTGAAAAACCGGCGTTGGGCGAGACACCCGGCACTTTTACTCTGAAAACGGCGATGACTGCGATCGACATTCAGCAGGGGGAGTCCGACACAGTAACCATCGAAATTGACCGGGCTGATAATTTCAGGCAGGACGTGACAATCAGTTTTGAGCAAGTGCCTGCGGGCCTGACCTTTGATCCGATGAGTCCGGTGATTAAACACGGCGATGGCCAGGTGGAAGTGATGGCGAAGACGGCTCCTGACGCGGCAGCTGGGGAATTCGTGGTGAAAGTGAAAGGGCATCCTGCAACGGGCCCGGATGCGACGACAGATCTCAAGATCCACATCAATCCGAAGTAAGGACGGCTGAACCTCAGAGTCGACGCTCGATGATTCGAGCGTCGCTTTCTTTTTGTTTGACCACAAATTACACAGTTGGGCACAGATGGGAGAAATTCGGGCTGGCGGGACCGAGCCAATCCTGGAGCACGCGAAGGTCGGCACCGTTCTCGTGGCCCTTGGTCGCTGCGGTCACGCGGAGCGTGTGGGCGGAGAAGGCGTCGGGAACGATGCCGCGCTTCACCGCGACCTTCACCACTTCATGCTCCCCCTGCGCTGCCCGCAACCGCTTCAACACCCCTCCACCCAACCCGCGCCGACAAGCGGTGCGCGGCGAGGCCTGCACCTAATAGCCGCGCGTTCACGTCCCACGTGGGTTCTTCATCGGCAAAAACTCCTGCCCCGCAACTCGCGGCTGCGGGCGAAGAAGATAACTGATACCCCTACGGCCCGAACGGGGTGGGGTCGCGGATTCAATTTTCTGGATCGCTCAGGGACCCCCGGAGCGTGTCGGCGGTTCAGAGTCGGAAAAGTGAAAACGATCCGTGCACGACCGACAGGGGAACGTGCTACAATCGCGCGCGGGTTCGGGGGTGGCCGGGGGTGGCGATTAGCCTAATCCGCGTCTCAATTTACTCCGGCCCGCCGCTCTCAGAGTCTAAGCATCCACCAAGGACGGCCCACGCAATCAACCCATGCCTTGGTCGCTGTACCGAAGTCGCCGCAGACCGCGGGCAAACTAGCTGCAAACGACCGCAAAACCCCGCCAAGATTCGCGTCAAGCCGCGCCACATCGGGAAACTCGCACGAGTTCCCAACCCGAACCCGCCCGCGCGCGCGAACCTAGAGTTCGACTCTGGGTAAGCACCCCATCCGGGAAACGTGCACGCTGACTACGAGGACAGTTCGCCGACTACCCGGGGTGTTCGTCGCTTCAACCTTCGATCTCACGTCCTGGGGCAACGTGGTGCGTGCAACGCGCCTTCTCGGCGATATCACCGAGCGAATCGCGAACCATTCAGCGCCCGTGCTGCAATGGGCCCCGTTGCACTCATGTTGCAATCCTGTTGCAAATCGCACGGATTTAGCCGGATAAATCGCGACGCGCACTGATTCGCAAAGCCACAAAAACCCGTGCGAACACGGGCAAATGGGATATAGGATGAATAACTAGGATACGAGTAAAGGGGAACTCATAATCACTTGGTCGTAGGTTCGAATCCTACCGGGCCCACATTTGTCCAATGCTACCTTCGGCTCCTCGTCCACACAGATTCCGATTCGTTGCACTCCCGTCATAAAATATTTTTTGTGATCCGGCCCCACAACTTGGTGTACATTCTCGCCTTCACCGATTCGGGGCCGTGACCTTCCCGCCCTGACTCGACCGCAGCTATCGATCGTCGAATCTACGGGGCATCGCTATTCGGTCATGACAGCGGACGTTCTCTTTTCACCGCACTCGGTTTCTATCGATTCTCGCGCGCACGACAGCGCCGACCTCGTTGCGGAGCTTGTGCAGAACGCCCTCGCGTCTGCGTCCCTCCCGGCCTCGCTAGCGCCCACGATGGTCAAGTCCATTCGGCTGCGCGAAGATTGGCAAGAGATCGCCGCAGCCAGTGGAATCGCCTGTTATCAATCGGTCAACCCGGAGCTGGAAACATTCATCGCCTCGGCGGTGGTGCTGGCGGACCCGGTTGTTGTAAACGAAATACCGGGCGGGAAAATTCGCGCCGCTCTGCTTTTCGCGGCGCCGCCAGCGAAGAAGACCCTGCTCGTTAAGCGATGCGCCGACGCCGAACGCTTCGCCCGCGACACCCATGCCGCCGAACTCATCGAGGGCAAGCGCGACGCCAGGGCATTTGGCGATGCCCTCCGGCGGTGGTTCTCCGAGATGGCGTCAGACTTGTGCGCCGCCGACGTCATGCGCGCGCCGTTTCTCTATCTGACCCCCGACGTTTCTCTCGGCGAAGTCGTTCGGCAGATGCTTCGGTTCAACATAGAAGCCATCGGAATCGTCGACAAAGACAGGCGGCTCGTGGGCGAAATCACGTCCGACGTGCTCTTCAAAATGGGCCTGCCCGATTTCTTCTCGCAGCTCAAGAGCGTTTCCTTCCTGGGCGATTTCGATCCCTTCGAGAAGTATTTTCAGCGCGAGATCACGTTGAAGGCCGCCGATGTCATGACCACGGACTACGTTGCCGTCACGGAAAACACCGCCATTATCGAGGTCATCTTCGGTCTCGCCGTCCAGTCCCATTGGAAGATTTACGTCGTCCGTGACGGCCACCTCGTCGGCATCATCGATCGCATGCGCGTCCTCCAACAGGTGCTCATCCCGTGACCACTGCCGCCATTGGCTCCCTCGCCATATTCCTCGTCACCTACTTCTTCATCGCCACCGAGAAAGTAGACAAGACTATCGCCGCGCTGATAGGAGCGGCCATTGTCATCCTTCTCAAGTTCGTCCCCTACGAATACGCGCTCCACGCTATCGACCTTAACGTGATCCTCCTGCTCGTGGGCATGATGCTCGTCATGAGCATGCTGTCCGACACCGGCGTGTTCGAATGGCTCGCCGTCAAAATCGCCAAAAGCGCCAATGGCAACGGCGTATTGATTCTCATTCAATTCCTTTTCGTGACGGCGATCCTTTCGGCCTTCCTCGACAATGTCACGACCGTCATATTGATTGCGCCGATCACAATCCTGCTGGCGGAATTGCTCGTCATCCCCGCCGTGCCCATCCTCATCCTCGAAGCGATCGCGTCGAACATCGGCGGCACGGCCACCTTAATCGGCGACCCGCCGAATATCCTGATCGGCTCGCAAGCCAACCTCTCGTTTAACGCGTTCAT
>JBGTJY010000456.1:0-1536 GCA_041744855.1 Candidatus Hydrogenedentales bacterium | reverse complement strand
ATCGGTTTCTTGAAATCGCGATGCGACGCCGCCGCCATCCGGGCCAACGTGGGCGTCATCTCGGGACGCAACGCGACCGCGCGCCCGCCTTTATCGGTAAAGTCGTAAAGCTGTTTCGCGATCTCCTCGCCGGACTTCTTTTTAAACAAATCGAGGTCCTCAAGCAGCGGGCCGTCATATTCCACGAAACCGTAGCGGCGCGACACCGCGCGCCACTGCGCGAAAATGTAATTCCGCACCGCGCAGTCGCTTGGAAGGAAATCGCGGAAACCGGGGAGCGCTTGCATCAGACGAAAAAATAAACCTGCCCCGGCGACACAGCCGCGGAGGACACAGGCCACGAAAAGAGGACGTTGCGTTGAATAAAGGCTGGACTGCCACAGTCGGATACAAGCACGGCGGAGAACATCCGTTTAACCAAAGCAAAGGACAAATATGAAACACACACCATTGATGAAATTGTTGGCCGTCGGAACCGTGAGCGCACTCGCCCTCAGCACCTCGTTCGGCCAGGTCACGAAAGAAACCACCACCACGACCGGCGCCGGCGGCGTGAGTTCGACCACCTCCACCCATGCGCATGACGCGGGTGTGAGCACCTCGAAAACCACCACCACGAGCCTGGACGGCACGGGGACGATCACGACCTACACCCCGGGACAGGAATATGTCGAATTCCGCACTTCCACGAGCACCGCTCCGACGAAGTACTACTACAACAAGAGCACCACGCTGGTCGACTCGACGGGCGCGACGGTTGACTGGAGCCTGCTCCGTCCCGACATGCCGGTCCGCTACAGCTACGTGAAGGAAGGCGATCGCATGGTCGTCTCGAAGATCACGGTGCAGAAGCCGTTGGCTGAGATCAAGAAGGTCACTGAGACCACGACCACCACGACGACGACCGAAGACTAATCGCTCGTTCGATTTGTAAAAATTAAACAAGGCGCCCGCGGAACGTGTTTCCGCGGGCGTTTTTGTTTTGTGTCGCGCGCGTTCCGCGTTCGGGGTTGTCGGCACACACAAGCCGGAGGCTCGCGCTACGAGCGATCCCCGTAGCCGTGGGGATGCTTTTCGTGCCACTTCCAGGCGCTCGCCACGATCGCGCGCAGTTCCTGGAAACCCGGCTGCCAGCCGAGTTCGCGCTGGATCTTCTCGGAGGCCGCGATGAGGCGTGGCGGATCGCCCGCGCGACGCGGCTTTTCCACCACCGGAATGGCGTGACCGGTTACCTCGCGACAGGTCTCAATGACCTCGCGCACACTGGAGCCGCCACCGGTTCCGAGATTGTAAAATTCACTCTGGGGTGCCGCGAGCGCGAGGATGTGGGCCCGCGAGAGATCGAGAATGTGAATGTAATCCCGGATACACGTGCCGTCGGGCGTCTCGTAGTCGGTCCCGAAAATCTGGACGTTTTCCTTCTGGCCGAGGGCGACCTTCAGCACGTTTGGGATGAGGTGCGTCTCGATGCGGTGATCCTCGCCGAAGCGCTCGGAAGCGCCGGCGGCGTTGAAGTAGCGCAGAGCGACAAATTTC
>JBGTJY010000455.1:0-4044 GCA_041744855.1 Candidatus Hydrogenedentales bacterium | reverse complement strand
ATCTTCATCGAATGCGGAAACCATGACTCCGCCGACGGGCTGACCGTCTTTCCCTTTTACCACGCCGCTGATCGCACCGTCCGCCGCCCAAACGGCAGGCGCCAGCGCGAGCAGGGCCACAACGAGACCCGCCGCGAACTGTCTGCTTGTCATAGTGATTCCTCTCCATCTCCCGGATGCCGATCGCATGCCGGATTCAAACCGAATTCCGTGCGCCTTCGCACGAAACGCCCAGTAAAGTGCAGCCCAACCATCATAACGTGCCCGAGGCCATCTAACAAGCCCAAGCGATTCAATAGTTAACGTACGAATGATCGGCACTACTCTTCCAGCCTACCCCGGTAAAACCCGAAGTTTAGCCAAAGTTTCCCCGTGCAACCCCGCGTCAGAAATCACTCTCAATCTTCATCGCCAGTTCCTCGGCATACCACGCATCGAATTCTTCCTGCGTTTCGACCGTGACGTAGCCGATCATCGTGAAATGCATGATGCCGCAAAGCTGCGAGCACACAATCTCGAAACCGCGGCCGTCTCTGCCCGAAATCAAATCGAATTCCGCGGAGGTCAGATTCGGCGTGAAGCGTACGGGCATGACCATTCCCGGAATCGCGTCCTGTTTAATCCGGAACTCCGGCACCCCGAAGCTATGGATAACATCCTTGCTGCTCAGTAACAGCTCGACGGGCCGATCCACGGGCAAGTGCAGTAGCCGCTCCAGGGTGATGTCGTCCCTGGCGGCCGGGTCGTCGTGGTCGATCCCGGCAATGTTCATGACGTCGTCCACGAGGTTCACGTCTGTCCGCCCAAATTTGCCATCGGGTCCGGGGTAATGAATGACCCAGGTGAATTGTTGCGCAACGACGCGGACGCGAAATGGGTCAACCGGCGCGTCCCCGGTTTCCGCCGCGACGTGACGCTCCCAATAGGGCAGCGAGTAGCCGATCAGCAGGACGGTTTCGATCGCGGCCATGATCCCCACCATCACGTACGGCAAGGGCGAGCGCAGTCCGCGATACATCGCCCGGGGACGTTTCCCTTTGCGGTACCGAATCAGCGGCACGACGAAAAATAATGTCCAAAGGATAAGCGCGCCCAGCATCACAAGATGGATCAAATACATGAGGCTATCCGCCTCGGCGCTGTGCTCGGTAGCACGGATGGGCAGCCCAAGAAAATCGGGCAGGCTCGAGAAATCGGGAAAATCAGGCATAGCCGCCTCCGTCTTGGCCTGCCGCCTTTGCGCGACGGTACAATGTCACGAAGAACGCAGCCGCGCCTAAGAGGACCGCGGACGTAGCGCCCAACAAAGTCCACACCGCGGCGTTCAGTGCCTTCCCCTGCGGCGTATCCGGATCGCCGAAGCAGACGGAACACGCGTCGGCGCGCGACACGGCGATCGCGCCCGTGACGATCGCGATGAAAACGAAGCGCTTCATCTGGTGCGGACCTTCCGCAGGAACACGATTCCGTAAACGAACAACGCGATGGTGCCCACGGCGGCGAGAAGCGCGCTGGTGAGGTACGCTGCCCCGCTGCCGGCTTTATACGCCTGATAGCTCCAAGTAGTCCCGCCCGCAGCCAACGCCAGCGACGCCACGATGAACACCAGATGGATGGTCCTCAGCGACATCGCGTCAATGCTCCGCCGCTGCCGGAGTTGTGACAGCCGCCGGCGCAGCCAGAGCCGTGTGTTCGCCATAGCTGTCGTGAAACGTCAGATACGACAAAAAGAACAACGCGCCGACGAATACCAGCGAAAAAAAGACCAAGCCGATCGTCGCGCGTTCGCCGTCGATGAGGTGCATCAGAAATTCCAGAATTAAGAACGCTTGAATCGCCGCAACGAACAACACGAGCCGCGTCGACTGCTCGGGCTCCAGTCCAAGCGAATGGATGTATACATTCAGCCCGGTCAGCGCGACGAGCGTAATGGCGATGGAAATGTGCCCGCTCAACGCCGCCGTCGACCCTGCCGCCTCTTTATTCATCATACGCGGATACTTTTTTATCTGTGTCCATCTGCGAAATCTGTGGACGTCGTTTCTACGTCAAATACAGCGTCGGGAACAACACAATCCACACCAGATCAACGAAATGCCAATACAGCCCCGTCACCTCGATGCGGTTCACAAACTGTTCGGGATGACGCCGAAACAGGAACCCGCCAAAAACAGCATGAAACGCGATCGCGATCAACCCACCGACGATATGCAGAAAATGAATGCCCGTCAGCACGAAATAGATCGCGTAGAACGTACTTTCCCGCGGATAAATCCCGTGGTCGAATTTCTCGTAGTACTCGAATCCCTTAATCGTCAAGAATGCGGCGCCCAGCGCGAACGTTGCCGCGAGGAACACGCGGCACCGCGCCATGCTCTCCGAGCGAGCGCCATCCCACGCAAGCACCATCGTGATGCCCGACGCGATCAGGATCACCGTGTTGATCGCCGCAAGCCGCACATCCAACAAGTCGGCCCCGCGCGGCCAATCCGACACGCCGGTCCGCAAAAACACGTAAGCGGAAAACAAGCCGCCGAATAGCATCACCTCCGACGCGATGAATAACCACATCCCGAGCTTGCCGTTGTAAAGCCCGGTATCGCGCCGGATTTGTGTTGTGTAGGGGATATCCATCCCGTTACGCCGTGGACGCGGAGGACCGCGTCCCTCCCTGGGCGAGCGCTTGCGGAGAGAAGTCCGCTGCCTCGCCCGGGACGCTGTATTCATACGGCCCGCGGTACACGACGGGGACCGTCTCAAAATTGCCATGACCCAGCGGCGGCGAGGGAGCCGACCATTCGAGCGTCGTCGCTTCCCACGGATTCGCATCGACGCGCCTGCCGAACACCAGGCTCAACACGAGATTGACGAGGAAAAAAATCTGCACGCCGGCTAGGAGAAACGCGGAGTGCGACATCACCTTATTCCAGAACAACACGTCCTGCGCGTGCGCGTAGTATTCGCCGCCGTCGAACAAGCGCCGGTTCACGCCCGCGAGCCCCTGAATGAACATCGGCATGAATATGCCATTCATGGCGAGCAACGTCGGCCAGAAATGCAGATGCCCCAGCGCCGTGAACATTCGCTTTCCGGTAATTTTCGGGAACCAATAATAGACCCCTGCAAAAATCGCGAAGATTGTTCCTGGCGCAACGATGTAATGAAAGTGCCCGATGATGTACATCGTGTCATGCAACTGAATGTCCGTCGGACCCAAGCCCAACGGCAACCCGGTCAAGCCGCCGATCCCGAACATCGGCAGAAACGCCAATGCAAACAGCATGGGGACGGTGAAGCGAATCGATCCGCCCCACAACGATCCCACGAGCGCGGTTAATATCACGACGGAAGGAATCGAGATAATCATCGTGGTGGTTTCGAAAAACGCGGTCATCTCCGTTCCCATGCCGGTCAGGAACATGTGATGCGCCCACACGATGAACGACATAAACCCGATGAAGATCACCGAGTACACCATCGCGCGATAACCCCACAACGGCTTGCGCGTGTTATTCGCGATCACTTCAGCAATCACGCCAAACGCCGGCAGGATCAACACGTACACCTCGGGATGACCCAAAAACCAGAAGAGATGCTGCCAAAGCAACGCGCTCCCGCCGCCGCTGCGATCCATGACTTCGCCCGCGACCACCAAACCCGACGGCAGAAAAAAACTTGTCTCCAGTAGACGATCGGACAGCATCAGCACGCTCGCCGCTTCCAAGGGAGGAAACGCCAGGAGCAAAAGAAACGCGACCGTCAACTGCACCCAGATGAAAAACGGAAGCCGGAAAAACGTCAGACCTTCCGCGCGCAGTTGCAATATGGTCGTGATGATATTAATCGAACCGAGCAGCGACGACGTGATGATCAGAACCATCGCGATCAACCAAAACGTCTGTCCCTCGAACGCCAGGACCGACAGCGGTGGATACGATGTCCAACCCGAATTCGGCGCTCCGCTCTCCGCGAGGAAAAAGCTGCTGAACATGACAATGCCGCCAGCGAGATAAATCCAATAACTCGCCATGTTCAGCTTGGGGA
>JBGTJY010000454.1:0-2802 GCA_041744855.1 Candidatus Hydrogenedentales bacterium | reverse complement strand
GACGGCATTCCAATCCGCGCAGCAGGACCCCGTCTTTCAGGAGACGTTCCGCCAGTATCTCGCGAATTTCGTAGGCCGCCCCTCGCCGCTCTTTTTCGCGGAACGATTCACGAATCACTTCGGCGGCGCGAAGGTGTACTTCAAACGCGAAGACCTCAACCACACCGGCGCGCATAAAATTAACAACGCGCTCGGCCAGGTGCTCCTCGCGAAAAAAATGGGCAAGCAGCGCATCATCGCGGAGACCGGCGCGGGCCAACACGGCGTCGCCACGGCAACCGCCGCCGCGCTGCTCGGGCTCGAGTGCGTCGTCTACATGGGCAGCGAAGATATCGAGCGGCAGATGCTCAACGTCTTCCGCATGAAACTCCTCGGCGCCACTGTGACGCCGGTCACCTCCGGCAGCAAAACACTCAAAGACGCCATCAACGAAGCCCTCCGCGATTGGGTCACGAACGTCCGCACGACGCACTACGTCCTCGGCACGGTCCACGGGCCGCACCCGTTCCCCCTTATCTGTCGCGAGTTTCAGCGCGTCATCGGACAAGAGGCGCGGCGGCAAATTCTCGAACAGGAAGATCGCCTGCCCGACATGCTCATCGCGTGCGTAGGCGGCGGCAGCAACTCGATCGGTCTCTTTTACGATTTCCTTGAAGACGACGTCGCGATGGTCGGCGTTGAAGCTGGCGGCCACGGCATCGCGAGCGGCCAACATGCGGCGCGATTCGCGGGCGGATCGGTCGGCATGCTGCAAGGGGCGATGAGTTATGTGCTCCAAGACCCCCACGGCCAAATCCTTGGCACTCACAGCGTCTCCGCCGGGCTCGATTACGCGAGCATCGGACCCGAGCATGCGTTCCTGCGCGGCGAGGGCCGCATCGAATACACCTACGCCACCGACGACGAAGCGCTCGAGGCCTTCCAAACCGTGAGCCACCTGGAAGGCATCATTCCCGCGCTCGAAAGCGCGCATGCCCTCGCCGAAGCGGGGAAGCGCGCATCGCAAATGCGCCCCGACCAAATCATCATCACCAACATGTCCGGCCGCGGCGACAAAGACGTCCAACAAGCCGCGCGATTCATCCTGAACGATCGTCGCGATGACAAATAACATCCCCCTAAATCCCCCTTCAAAGGGGGACTTATATGGATCTGCTTCCGATTACGGGAAGTCCCCCTTTGAAGGGGGATTTAGGGGGATGTTGGATCGTTCTGTGTACGTCCCTCACACGTATGGAAGGTTCGCCGCGTGAATCGCATCGAAACGCGCTTCCAATCGTTGAAGAAATCCGGCCAACCCGCGTTCATCCCCTTCATCACCGCGGGCGATCCCACCCTCGCGCGCACCAAGGAAATTGTCCTCGCGCTCGACGCCGCCGGTTCCGACATCATCGAGCTCGGCGTGCCGTTCTCGGATCCCTTGGCCGACGGCGCGGTGAATCAAGAGGCCGCCCAGCGCGCGCTGAAACATGAAGTCACGCTCCACGGAATCCTCGACCTGGTACGCGAAGTCCGCAAGACGAGCGAAGTCCCGCTGATCCTCTTCACCTACTACAACCCCGTGCTCGCCTACGGCGCGAAAAAGCTCGCCGCGGACGCCGCTCAAGCCGGCGCGGATGGCATCCTCTGCGTCGATCTGCCGCCCGAGGAAGCCGGCGAATTGCTCGATGCCTTCACAGCACATAACCTCTCGACGGTATTCCTCCTCGCGCCGACCAGCACCGCCGACCGCATCGAAGTGATCGCGAAGAACTCGACGGGCTTCATCTATTACGTCTCGCGCACGGGCGTCACCGGCGAGCGCGAAAACTTTGAGGATTCGCTGCGGGGCATGGTCGGCCAGATCAAGTCACATACCAACCTGCCAGTCGCCGTGGGATTCGGCATTGCGCGTCCCGATCAAGCGGCGGAAGTCGCCTCCTTCGCGGATGGCGTCGTCGTGGGCAGCGCGATCGTGCGCATGATTGGCGAACTCGGCGACACACCCGACATGCCTCAAAAAGTCGGCGCGTTCGTGCGCACACTCGTCGACGCGACCAAAAGCCTCGCGCCCTCGGTGCGCAAATAACGGACCGCGACGCTCTGGTATACTGTCGCCAAAGCACGTCCACGCACGCTGCCCGGCGCATCTCCCGTCATGAGTTACAACCTACGCATCGGCACCGCCATCCTGCTTTCACTGATGGTGCATGTCCCCATTCTCGCGCTGGCCGCATTGAAACAAACGGACTTCGATTTGGATCGCTTCAGCCTTGCCGATCCGCTCGTTCTCAACCTGACCCCGCCCGAACGCCAGCAGCCGCGGCGTCTCGTCGAAACCAATCAACCGGCCGAAGACATCCAGCGCGACACGGACCTCATTTCGAACGAGGCCAGTGAAGCGCGCGATGAATCGGAAGGTGCCGGCGAGGACAGTCAACCCGCGGTCGATCGCGTCGACGAATTCGAAGAACTCGGCGCGCCGCCCACTCCGCCATCATCGCCGCCCGTCATGCCGGTCGAACAACCCGCGCCTCCCACGCCCGAGCCTCAACCTTCGGCGCCCGAATTGCCCGAAGCCGAGCCGCCCGCGGAAGAAGATCCCATCGAACCCGATCCCGTGTTAACCGTCGCCAAAACGCCTGAAGCCCCCGACATTAGTAGCGAGTCTTTCCCCGCGCCCGAAATCCAAACGCGCGACGAATCGGCCGAGAAACCCGCTGAAGAAGCAGCCGCCGCGGAGACTCTACCCGAACGGTTAGAGATCGCGCAGAACATGCTGCCGCCGCACACGGTGGACCTCGGCGTCACGCGCGGCCGCGA
>JBGTJY010000453.1:0-1826 GCA_041744855.1 Candidatus Hydrogenedentales bacterium | reverse complement strand
GATGTCCCGACGTTGGTAAAAGCCGGACTTCTCCACGTTCAATTCGAGACCATTCATCCATTTCTTGATGGCAACGGCCGTGTGGGGCGAATGCTGATCCCGCTGCTCTTCGTGGCCGAGGGAGCGCTCGAAAGGCCTTGGTTATATATGAGCCTTCATTTCAAGCGCCACCGTAGCAAGTACTATGAACTCTTGCAGTTGGTGCGGACGCATGGGGCGTGGGAGCCGTGGCTGAGCTTCTACCTTGACGGAGTAGCTCAGGTTGCGGTCCAGGCAGTTGGTAAGATTCGCGAACTCCTTGCACTCTTCCAGAGGGACCGAGGGAAAGTTGGCGGCTCGCGCAGCGGATCGATCTACCAGAGGGTCGCGCTACATACGAACCTGGACGTTTACGAGTATCTACGGCGCCGCATCGCGATTCGCATCCCGGAGGCGGCGGAGGCACTAGGCATCACGAAGCCCACTGTCGCACGGGCATTAGTTGAACTAGTCCAGCTTGCCATCGCTCGCGAAGCGACCGGAAAATCTCGAAATCGAGTCTATGTGTACCAAGAGTATCTCGACATTCTTAACGACGATGCTGTCGAACAAGTGCGTGCAGGCGACAGCGACACGCGCCACGCCTAAACACCGGTCGAAACGGGATGTCCACGATTTCCCGGGGTTGGGTTTGATAGAATTCTCGCGTTTGGTTATCGTTTTCGTTGGAATGCGTCGGATTTCCCTTTAGACGCCGGAGACATTTGGATGGTGTGCACGGGTTGTGGCACGGAGTTGCCGCCTTTAGAGGATCCCATGGAGCGGTATCTCACCTGCACCCAGTGCGGCACGCAAACCGATGCTGCGTTTGAGACCCATCAGGCCGAGACGCTTTCTATCAATCAGGCGCCGGATAACCTGCCCCGAAAGGACTTGACGGGGCAGACGCTTGGCCGGGGCACCTATATGGTCGAGGAGCTGATTGGCCAGGGCGGAATGGGCCAGGTGTATCGGGGCAAGCACCTGCGACTCAACAAAGACGTCGCGATCAAAATCATCCTATCGGACCACGCCGCGGACGCGCAGTATGTCGCGCGGTTTCATCGCGAAGGCCAGACGCTGGCACGCATCAAACATGACGGAGTCGTGTGCGTCATTGACGCGAACCGCGCCGGGGACAAGCACTACCTCGGGATGGAGTACGTCGCGGGGGAGAGCGGCAAGCCGACGACGTTGCGCGATTTGATGCGGCAGGGTCCGCTCGATCCGAAGCGCGCGGTCGAGATTGTTCTCGATGCGACGGCGGCGCTTTCTTATATTCATAGTCAGGGGATTATTCACCGGGACATCAAGCCGGGAAATTTTTTGATTGACGCGCGGGGGCGTGCGCTGGTTGCGGATTTCGGAATTGCGACCAGCGCGGGCATTCACGGCGAAAATACGATGACCAAGACCGGCGCGGTTCTCGGCGTCCTCAACTATATGTCGCCGGAGCAGCGGATCAATCCGAAGCGGGTGGATGCGCGCAGCGACGTGTACGCGCTTGGCATTGTGTTATACGAGATACTCGTCGGCGAGCCGCCGGCGGGCCATTTCGATCCGCCGAGCTTGGCGCGGAAGGGCGTGCCCAAGGCGTTGGACGAGATCGTCCTGAAGGCCCTAAAATCGGCGCCGGAAGCGCGCTATCAGTCCATGGAGGAATTCGCGGCCGCGTTGCGCCGCGTGCGGGATAAGTTGGATGGGAAAAAAGAGGGGAGTTCGATCGGGAAGAAAGCGTTGACTGCGGCCGCCGCCCTCGTTGGTGTGCTCGTGCTCGCGTTCTTGCTGATCGATGTCGATACACGCCT
>JBGTJY010000452.1:0-1836 GCA_041744855.1 Candidatus Hydrogenedentales bacterium | reverse complement strand
AGCCAGGAATCGAAGACTCCAGTAATGCTGATTGCCGCGAAGGACGATGGCGGCGGCGGCCGCTACGAAAGGTCGAACGGCGCGATGGCGATCGATGGCAATCACGAGACCGCTTGGGGCGTGCCCCATTTTGGCAGCTCGGGCAACCGCTTCCTCGCGATCCGTTTTGCCGAGGAAACAGCGACGGATGAGCAAGACGTTCTGCTTGTCCAAGTGCGTCATGACAGCAACCACCGCAAAGCGCTCACGGGGCGGCTGCGTGTTGCTCTGAGCCAAAGCGAATTATCGCTCCCCGCACCCACGGCCACGTCCAAGATGGTGGGCGAAAAAACGGCCAACGAGAATGCGGGCGAAGCACCACCACGTGTCCCCGTTGGCTATTCCGACGCGCACAAGAAAGCCCTCGAGACGCCCACCTCGAACCGCACGCCGGAGCAGCAATACGTGCTGACGCAATGGCGGCATTGGTCGACAAACGCGCTCGCCCAATTGGGTCAAAAGAACGAGCAGATGGTGGCGGCCATCGACGAGGCGAATAATCAAATTCCGCGGTGCTTCGTCAGCGAACAAGCCAGCGAACCCACCGAAACGCGCCTCCTTCCCCGCGGCAATTGGATGGACGACAGCGGCGAAGTCGTCGAGCCGAGCATTCCCTCGTACTTGGGGAACTTAGACCTTGGGGATTTGGCATTACCAAGACGCGCCAATCGACTCGATCTGGCCCAGTGGCTAATGTCCGATGCGAATCCACTCACTGCCCGCACGCTGGCGAATCGGCTTTGGGCCCAGTTTTTTGGCCAGGGCCTTTCGACAATTTTGGAAGACCTCGGTTCGCAGGGAATTCCCCCTTCGCACCCAGAACTACTGGACTGGCTCGCGTGTGAATTCAAGCAACCCACGTGGCATGTCGACGCCACGCATGCGTGGGACTACCGCCATCTCGTGCGGCTGATCGTCACCAGCGCGACGTACAAGCAAGCTTCCGTAACCGCGAAAGGTGGAACGCCAGACCAGGAAAACCGTTCTTGGGACCGCCAAAACCGACCGCAATTGATCGGCGAAGTGATTCGCGACCAAGCGCTGGCCGCGAGCGGAATCCTCAAGCCGAAGTTTGGAGGCCCGAGTGTGCGGCCCTACCAGCCAGAGGGTTACCTCGACATGCTCTACTTCCCGCGGCGCGGTTATCCGCTGAGCCACGGCGACGATCTGTGGCGTCGCAGCCTCTATACATTCTGGCAGCGTATGTACCCGCATCCCTCGATCATGGTTTTCGATGGCTGCACGCGGGAAGAGTCGCAAGTCTCGCGAAGCACGTCAAACACCCCCACCCAGTCGCTGGTATTGCTTAACGACCCTATCTTCGTCGAGGCCGCGCGAGTGTTGGCCGAGTCGTGCCTTGCCATGTCATCGTATACCGAAACGCAGATCCAGGCGGCGTTCAGGAAAATCCTCGTTCGCAACCCCACAGAAGCAGAACTCGATCTGCTGGTCGGCTACCACGAGCAAAGGCGAAAAGAATTCAGCCAGGACGCCCACGCCGCGTTAGCGCTGGCCAGTGCGGGTGAGTACCCTGGTACCCCCGATTTAACGGACGAATCCGTGGCTGCGATGACCGCGGTCGCGCGGGCCATTCTCAATCTCCAAGAATCCATCACGCGGAACTGACCATGACAACGCGCACATCCGACTATGAAATGCTTTGCCGCCGCTTGTTTCTCAAACAGGCTTCGGCGGGAATCGGCGAGACCGCTTTGACGACGCTATTGGGTACAACCAGCGCGGCGAGTCAGCCTGCCAAGGCTTTCCAAAGCATTCCGGCGCGTGCCAAACGCGTGA
>JBGTJY010000451.1:0-1847 GCA_041744855.1 Candidatus Hydrogenedentales bacterium | reverse complement strand
CATCACGCTGGAAGCCGCGGAGCGGTGCTTGAACCACTGTACGAAAGTCTGCGTGGCGAACGGGGGAAGGCGCCGCTGTGTGGCGATGCCGAGCGTGCGCTGCATCGGCTTCGCCGTGAGTCGCTGGATCGGGTTTGCGATGTGCGCGAGAGGACCCGCGATCATTCGTGCGAGCCGCGGTGTGTGCGCGAATGCGCGATCGCGCAGCGTGACTCCGTGCTCGGCGTGATAGGCGGCGAGGAATTCGGACTTCATCTTCGCCATGTCGACGCTGTTGGGGCACTCGGTTTTGCATGCTTTGCACTCAAGGCACAGGTCGAGCACCTCGTGGAGTTCGCGGCTGGTCATCGCGCCCGGGCCGGCCTGGCCGGTCATCGCCATGCGCAGCGCGTTCGCGCGGCCGCGTGTGGAGTGCTCCTCGTCCCGCGTGGCCATGAAGCTGGGACACATCGTGCCGCTGCCGATCTTGCGGCACGCGCCCACGCCGTTGCACATCTCGACGGCGCCGGCGAAGCCGCCCTCAGCGCGAAACCGAAAGTGCTTCGCGCTCCACTGGGTGCGGTAGTCGGGTCCGTAGCGCTGATCATCGATGATGCGGGGGGTGTCGTAAATCTTGCCGGGGTTCAGCAAATTCTCCGGATCAAAGAGCCGCTTCACTTCTCGAAACAGCGCGATGAATTCTTCGCCCCAAAACTCCAGATTCTTCGCGCCTCGCGCGATGCCATCACCGTGCTCGCCGCTCCACGATCCGCCGAGGTCGCGCACCAGTGCAACTGCGCGGCTGCTGATGCGGTCCATCTTCGCGAGATCGCGCGCGTCCTTGAGATTCAGAATCGGCTTGAAGTGCAGCACACCTACGGAGGCATGGCCGTAGACGATTGTATCGACCTGCTCCTCATCGCAGATGGTCTGCAGGGCGGCCATGTAGTCGTGCAGGTGCTCGACCGGTACGGCCGCATCCTCGATGAACGAGATCGGCTTGCTGTCGCCGACGCGCTTGGACATCACGCCGAGGCCGAGCTTGCGCACCTCGTGCATCGCGCTGCGCTCGCGCTCGTCTGCGGCGTACACAAAGTCATAGGCGGCGCCCGTGCCGCGCAGTGTCACTTCGATCTCCTGCAGCCGCGCGCGTGCTTCGTCGAACGTGTCGGCGTCAGCTTCAATCATGAGGATCGTTCCGGGCGTGCCGCGCACGAACCCGCAGAGCGGCGCGGTGGAGGGATTGGTCAGTGACATCTGGATGAGCTTGCCGTCGAGCAACTCCACCGAGAGGGGCTGGTGCGCCACAATGGCGGGCACGGTGCGCAGCGATTCGAAAAAATCGTGGAAGTGTGCGGCCATGATCGCGACCGCGCCGGGCGCGCGGACGAGCCGCACCTTGGCCTCGAGCATCAGCGCGAGCGTGCCCTCGCTGCCGCAGAGGAGCTGCGCGAAATTGGGTTGAGGCTTGATCAGCTCATCGAGCGAATAACCGCCGACGCGGCGAATGACCTTGGGCCAGCGCGCTTCGATTCTCTCGCGGTGCAGATTTCCGAGCGTGAGAAGCGGATCTCGCAGCCGAGCGTCACACTGCGCTTGGCCAAAGTGACAATTCGTTCCATCGGCGAGGAACGCATCGATTTCCAACACGTGCTCGCTCGTGCGGCCGTGGCGGATGCTCATCATGCCGCTGGAGTTGTTGCCGATCATCCCGCCGATGGCGGCGCGGTTGCTCGTGCTCGTCTCGGGCGCGAACATGAGCCCATGCTGCTTCACAGCCGCGTTGAGATGATCGCGCACAAGCCCGGGTTCGACGCGCGCCCACTGCTCGTCGGCGTCCACCTCAATGAGGCGGCTCAAATACTTCG
>JBGTJY010000450.1:0-2348 GCA_041744855.1 Candidatus Hydrogenedentales bacterium | reverse complement strand
GGAACGCGACTTCATCCGCCGCGATAATCCTGGGATGGTCGCGAAGCTCGGCGGCGTACCGCTGCTCGGCGACATCGATTACTTGCCCGACCTGCATTCGGAGGCGTCGTGGGAACTGTTCGAAACGAACGCACAGAAACTATTCGAAGTCATCCAGACCGTCCACTAAGTCCGTCGAGTCCACTGCGTCCACTCGAAGAACTCCGCGAACTCGATCTCCGCCATCTCTGGCACCCCTACACTGACATCAACGCGTTCGAGTCCGCGCCGTATCGATGTTTCGAACGCGGCGAAGGCGTGTATCTCTACGACATGCACGGCAAGCGGTTCTACGACGGCATCTCCTCGTGGTGGGCGACCGCGCTTGGCCACAGCCATCCGCGCGTCGTCGAGGCGATTCAACGCCAGGCCGCGAAGCTACAGCTATCGATCCTCGGCAACGCGTCGCACCCGCTCGCCGTCGAACTCGCGCATCGCATCGCGCAAATCACGCCCGATGGACTCGAACACGTCTACTTCGCGGCGGACGGCGCGAGCGCAACCGAGGCCGCGCTGAAAATCGCGATTCAATACTGGTGGAACATCGGCAACGCGCAGAAGACGCAATTCGTTGCGCTCGAAGACGGCTACCACGGGGATACGCTCGGCGCGGTCGGTGTCGGATTCGTGCAGCAATTTCACAAACCGTTCGAGAAAGCGCTTGTCCGCGCGCACGTCGCGCAGGCCCCGCACTGCACCTGTTGCCAATACGAAGACAGCGGCCCCTGCGCGATGGCCGCGTACGAATCGATGCGCGCGATCGTCGAGCAACATCACGCCTCGCTCGCGGCGGTTATCGTCGAGCCGCTCTGCCAGGGCGCGGCGGGCATCCGCATCTACCACGAGTCCTACCTGCGCGCGCTGCGCGAGCTCTGCGACAAATACAACGTGCTCCTCATCGCGGACGAAATCGCCGTGGGCTTCGGCCGCACCGGCGCGATGTTCGCCTGCGAACGCGCGGTTATCACGCCCGACATGATGTGCCTCGGCAAAGGGCTGACCGCGGGCTACCTGCCGATGAGCGCGACGATCGTCACGGACCAGATTTACGATTCATTCCGGAGTGGGGGAGGGGTGGACCGCACGTTCTACGACGGCCACACGCACTGCGGCAACCCCATCACATCCGCCGCGGCCCTCGCCGCGATTGACGTGTACACCAGCGAGGACATCGTCAGCGCATCCATCCCGCGCGCGGCCCAACTCGCGGCAGGTTTCGAGCGCATCGCGAAACTCGACACCGTCGCGCACGCGAAAACGCTCGGCATGATAGGCATGTGCAGCTTCACCGAGGAAGCCGGCGCCGCAGCCTTCGCAAAACGCGCAACGCAGCGCGCGCTCGACAACGGCCTCTTCATCCGCCCACTCGGCAACGCGCTCTACCTATGGCCGCCGCTCGTCTCGACAGAAACGGAGCTAAGCGGGATGCTAGCGATCTTTGAAGAGGCAATTCTGCGCACGGGTTGAACCTTTACGCCCACGGTGGTTGCGGGGCGAGGTCTCTCTTATGGCACTAAATTTCGAATGGCATCCGTCCAAAGCACGGTCGAATTTTCAGAAGCACGGCGTTAGTTTTGATGGAGCAAGTACAGTCTTCGCCGACTCCCTATCGATCAACATTCCCGATCCATTGCACTCCGAAATTGAGACGAGGGGCGTTTTGATCGGAATGTCGTCGGCGGGTAAACTCCTGGTAGTTGTTCATACCGAGCGGGCTGGGCGAATCAGGTTGATTAGCGCCCGAAAGGCCACCAAATGGGAACGACTTCGCTATGAAGAAAATGGATAACGATCCTGACCTGCTCGAGGAGTACGACTTCTCAGGCGGCGAGCGCGGCAAGTTCGCGAAACGTTACGCCGAAGGCACGAATGTAATCCTGCTCGACGCCGACGTCGCCAAATACTTTCCCGATGGGGATTCAGTCAACAACGCGCTGCGACACCTTATCGCGGTAATCGAGCAGCACAAGTCGTCCGAGTAATCCCGTATTCGTGTTCCGTTCACGACGTCGCCGGCATGGACCGCCTCGGCTTCGATCATTCGAAGTAGGGCGGCCAATACCCCGCCTACCGAACCAGCGAGCCGTGGCTCGGGCACAACGTGTTCTACATGCTCGCGGTAACGGCGCTGCGGGACATCAGGGAAAGCTAGTCACCGCTATTCCGTTTCAACTTCGCCGCTGGTCTGTGGAATGCCCCGTTCGTACCGGTCAAGCCAAGGCAGAATTTCTTTGATATGCTCGGACTGCGGCGGCATGGAATGACCTTCGTCGTAGAGTACGAGCCGTTTGTGCTGCGGGTCCGTTGCG